>SVTD01000030.1 GCA_015063955.1 Oscillospiraceae bacterium
GGGTTCTCAACGCAATGAACAGGAAATATACGAGAGAAAAGTATCTCTCCATTATCAAAAAGCTGAAGGCGGCAGTTCCCGACGTGAGCATCACCTCGGACATTATCGTAGCCTTTCCCGGTGAGACCGACGAGGAATTCGAGGAGACCCTCTCCCTTCTTTCCGAGGTCCGCTACGATATGATCTTCTCCTTTATCTACTCTCCCCGTGAGGGTACCCCTGCGGCAGCCCTTGACTGCCGGATAGACCGCGCCGTGGCAAACGACCGCTACAGCCGCCTTCTCGCTCTTCAGGACGAGATAACGGCGGAGCGAAACGCTCGGTTCGTTGGCAGAACAATGAAGGTCCTCTGCGAGGAGGTATCAAAGACCGACTCCGGTATGATGACAGGCCGAGGCAACACTCCCCGTCCCGTTCACTTTGCAGGCGACGAATCCCTTATCGGACAGTTCGTCAACGTTAAGATCACAAAGAGCGACCTCTTCTCCCTTATGGGCGAGATCGTATAAATAAAATATTATAACAACCCCTGAAAGGAAATAAAAACCATGATTATGAATGAAGAAGTACTTGTTGCAGTTAAGAATCTCTGCGACCTTATGAAGGCTGACCCCCGTTACGTTGCCGTAAACGAAGCAGGCAAGGCATACTCCGAGGACCCCGCTATCAGCACTCTCCTTATCGAGTATCAGGCACAGCAGACAGCCCTTACCGACCTTTACGCAAAGGACGAGCGCGACGAGGGCATCATCGATGCTATCCAGGGCAGACTTAACGAGATCTACTCAACCATTATCGCTCACCCCCTCTACGTTGCATTCAAGGAAGCAAGCGACGAATACGAGGTATACTACAAGGCTATCTACGATGAGATGGAGTTCCACCTCACAGGCAAGCGCCCCGGCTGCACACACGACTGCTCCACCTGCTCCGGCTGTCACTAATTTTTCAGAAGGTTAGGTTATTTTTATGGCACTTACGCCAATGATGCAGCAGTACTTCCAGATAAAGGATCAGTACCGCGATCACATACTTTTTTACCGTCTCGGTGACTTTTACGAGATGTTCTTTGAGGATGCTCAAATTGCCTCAAAGGAGCTTGAGCTTACCCTGACGGGACGCGACTGCGGAGAAGAGCAGAGAGCGCCTATGTGCGGCGTTCCCTTCCACTCCTCCGAGGGATATATCGGCAGACTTATCGCCAAGGGCTATAAGGTAGCCATCTGCGAGCAGACGGAGGACCCTGCCCTTGCAAAGGGACTGGTAAAGCGTGAGGTCATCCGCGTTATCACCCCCGGCACCGTTATCGAGGCAGACCTTCTCACAGAGCAGAAAAACAACTATCTTGCCTCTCTTTTCGTAACGGACGGCGCCATCGGCGTATGCTTTGCCGACGTTTCCACCGCTGAAATGAGAGCAACCTCCTTTGAGGGGGATAGCGCTGAGGCAGATCTTCTTACAGAGCTTTCCACCTACGGCCCGAGAGAGGTAATAGTCAACACAGATCTTGACTCTCTTCCCCGTATCGCAGGATTCTTTAAGGACAGAAGCATCCTTGTTACCCCCTGCCTTGCAGGATACTACGGCGAGTGTGCAGAGATACGTTACCGCCGTCAGTTCGGCGCCTTTGAGGGCAGCGAGCGCTACAGCACCGCAGTAGTTGCGGCGGGAGCCGCTCTCGGATATATCTCCGATACTCAGAAATCAGATATTTCCTATATCACGAAAATAGATATCTACGAAAATTCTCAGTTCCTTGAGATGGATATGAGCACACGCCGAAACCTTGAGCTTTGCGAAACTATGCTCACAAAGGATAAAAAGGGCTCCCTTCTCTGGGTTCTTGATAAGACGAGCACCGCCATGGGCGCCCGTCTTCTCCGCTCCCTTATCGAGCATCCCCTCACAAACGTAAAGGATATCGTCAGCCGCCAGAGAAGCGTTGGCGAGCTTTACGACAACTTTATGCTCCGCGAGGAGATAAGAGATACTCTTTCCTCAGTGCTTGACCTTGAAAGACTTATGACGAAGATCACCTACGGTACGGCATCCGCCCGTGAGCTTCGCGCCGTTTGCCAGACTGTCAAGGTCCTTCCCCACGTAAAGTCTATGCTTGAGAGCGCGCAGTCTGCAGAGCTTTCTACTATCTGGAAAAATATCGACGAGCTTTCCGATATTTACGAGCTTATCGAAGCCTCCATCGTTGACAGCCCACCCTTCCAGGTAAGGGAGGGCGGAATGATACGCGACGGCTATAACGCAACGGTTGACGAGCTTCGCAGTATTATGAACAACGCTGAGGACTATATCAAGGGTATCGAGGAGCGCGAAAAGGAAGCAACGGGCATAAAGACCTTGAAAATAAAGAACAACAAGGTATTCGGCTACTATATCGAGGTATCAAAATCCTTTATGGATCAGGTGCCCTCTCACTACATAAGAAAGCAGACCCTTGCAAACGGCGAGCGATATATCACCGAGGAATTAAAGGAGCTTGAGGGCACTATATTCGGCGCCTCCGACAAGGTGAAAAATCTTGAATACGAGCTTTTCTCTGAGATCCGAAACCACGTTGCAGATAATTCCCAGAGAATCAGACAGAGCGCACAGGCTCTTGCCGAGCTTGACGTGTTCGTAAGCCTTGCAGAGGTTGCGGCAAAGGGCGGCTACGTTTGCCCCGAGGTTGACAACAGTGACGTTATCGTTATAAAGGACGGCCGTCACCCCGTTGTTGAAAAGTTCGTGAAGGACGCTTACTTCGTTCCCAACGACACAGACCTCGATACCCGTAATAACAGAATGATGCTTATTACCGGCCCCAATATGGCAGGTAAATCCACCTATATGCGACAGACCGCTCTTATCGTGCTTATGGCTCAGATAGGCTCCTTCGTTCCCGCATCCGACGCCCGTATCGGCGTTGTGGATAAGCTCTTCACCCGTGTGGGCGCATCCGATGACCTTGCATCAGGTCAGTCAACCTTTATGCTTGAGATGCAGGAGGTTGCATACATTCTCAAAAACGCCACAAACCGCTCCTTTATCATCTACGATGAGATAGGACGAGGCACCAGCACCTTTGACGGTATGTCAATCGCACGTGCCGTTCTTGAGTACACGGCAGGCAAAAAGCTTGGTACGAAAACAATGTTTGCCACCCACTACCACGAGCTCACCGACCTTGAGGGCGAGATCGACGGAGTTGTAAACTATAACGTTGCCGTTAAAAAGCGCGGCGATGACCTTACCTTCCTTCGCAAGATCGTCCGCGGTCCCGTTGACGAAAGCTACGGTATCGAGGTTGCAAAGCTTGCCGGAATCCCGAAGGACATCGTAAAGCGCGCAAAGGAGATCCTCCGCGGTCTTGAGGACAGCGGCGAAACGGTCAGAAAACAGCCCCGAAAGGATGAGCCCGAGGAGCTTGACCTGCTTGGCGGTATGTCTCTCAGCCTCGCTGATATGGCCCGTGACTCCGTTTGCGACGAGATCAGAAAAACTGACATAAACACCCTCACCCCCATCGAAGCAATGAACCTCATCTTCCGCTGGAAGAAGGATCTTGAATAAGAATTTGCAAAACCTTTTTTGAAAAAAAGGTTCTGCACTCCAAAAAACTTTAAAAAGGATTAATCTAAACGATCCGTCTGTAGAAAGACATAACCAACCCCTAAACCCATAGTATAAAGTTCTTTTGCTACTTTTCTTTCAAGAAAAGTAGGAGAAAAACAGAAAGGAGTCGCCGTGGGAAAGATTAACGTGCTCGGCTTTGACGTTGCAAACCTCATTGCCGCAGGAGAAGTAGTTGACAGACCTGCCTCCGTCGTTAAGGAGCTTTGCGAAAACTCTATCGACGCAGGCGCAAAAAATATTACCGTCGAGATCCGTCACGGCGGCACAACCTTTATCCGCGTTTCCGATAACGGATGCGGAATCGAGCCTGACGACATACCCTTGACCGTACTCAGGCACGCCACAAGTAAAATAGCTACCGCTGAGGACCTTGCCGCCATCGGCACTCTCGGCTTTCGCGGAGAGGCTCTTGCGGCAATCGCCTCCGTTTGCAAGCTGAGAATACTCTCACGCGCTGCAGGCCACCCCTTCGGCACCCTTATGGACTGCGAGGGCGGCGAGATCATCGATATGACGGAAACGGGCGCCGCCTACGGCACAACGGTCGTTGTATCGGAGCTTTTCTATAACGTCCCCGCAAGGCGCAAGTTTTTAAAAAAGGACGCCTCCGAGGGCGCGGCGGTGAGCGCCGTTATGGAAAAGATCGCAGTATCCTGCCCCGACGTTGCGATAAAATACGTAACGGACGGCGAGATCCGCTTTATGACGAGAGGAAGCGGCGAGCTTCTTGACGCCATATACGCAGTTTTCGGTAAGGACGTTGCAAAAAGAATGAGCCCCGTTGACAGAACCGATCCCAACGGGATACGCGTTTCGGGATATATCGGCGAGCCCGATCTCGTACGCTCCAACAAAAACTCGGAGAATTTCTTCATCAACTCCAGATTTGTAAAAAGCCGCACGGCAATGGCGGCAATAGAGCAGGCATACTCCACCCGTATCCCCCACGGAAAGTTTCCCGTCTGCATCCTTAATCTTCAGCTCAACCCCGCCGTGGTAGACGTTAACGTTCACCCCTCAAAGCTTGAGGTAAAGTTTGCAAACGAGCGCATAATATTCGAGGCAGTTTACTACGCAGTGCTGAATACCCTGCAAAACACAGTGTCCCGCCCCGAAATGCGCCTCGGAAAAACTGACGTTCCCTTTGTGGGCGGTGACAATACCGTCATAAAGGCAAAAGAGCCTGTAACTCCTCCCGAGCCTTATAAAAAGAAGGTGCAAAACCCTCAAAACGCCTTCGTTCCCGTGGAACGCCCGAAGGAGGAGCACCCCGACCGCGCACAGATAAAGATAGAGGCTCCAAAAGAGCCAAAAAGAACGTCATTTGCGCCTCTCCCCCGTGAGATGCCTCCGAAAAATGAGATAAAAACCGAAAAAAAGGCAGAGGAGAAGCCCTTCGCTATCGAAGAAAAGGCCGTTCCAAGACCTGTTCCCACTCCCCCCGCTCCTGCTCCCACTGCCCCGAAGCCCGAAGCAAAGAAGGAGGAGCTCCCCGACTTCAAGATCCTCGGTGAGGCATACAACTGCTACGTTATCGTTCAGCTTGAGGATCGCCTCCTGATGATAGACAAGCACGCCGCCCACGAGCGCATTCTCTTTGACGAGCTTTGCGAAAAAATGGAATCGGGAGAAAAATCAAGCCAGATACTTATGTATCCCTTAAAGGTTCCCGTTCGTGAGGACGAGGCAATCGCCCTTGAGGAATACGCTGATAAGATCCGCGCTCTCGGCTTTGCCTATACCTACGATAAGAGCCGCAAGGAGCTTTCCGTCACCGAGATCCCCTCACTTCTCGGCCGCGACGCGGGAGCTGAGATGATCGGCGAGCTTGCAACAGTTCTTGCCGACT
Source organism: Oscillospiraceae bacterium (assembly GCA_015063955.1). Lineage (GTDB taxonomy): Bacteria > Bacillota > Clostridia > Oscillospirales > CAG-272 > Avispirillum. The sequence goes on from SVTD01000030.1 coordinate 5,480, forward strand.
CTACGGGAAGCGTTGAAGCAACGGGCGCAAAATTCTTCGAGGCGAAGCTCTATCAGGCCTCCTGCAAGGCGGCAATCAAGGGCGGAAGAGTTTACGGTATGGATCACATCAGGTGGATCTGTGAGCGCCTTCTCAAAAAGCCCGGAGCCGACGGTGCCGTTATCAAGACCTGCCCCCACGGCAGACCCGTTGCATTTGAGATCAAGAAAACGTCCATCGAGCGTCAGTTCGAAAGATTAGTATAAAGAGGTACCCTATGTTTACACTTATATCAAAAGACGGCAGAGCACGCCGCGGAAGACTTGTTACCCCCCACGGAGTTATTGAAACTCCCGTATTTATGAACGTTGCGACCTGCGCCGCTATCAAGGGCGGTCTTGACGCCTGGGACCTCGAAGAGGTGAACTGTCAGGTAATGCTCTCAAACACCTACCACCTCCACCTGCGCCCCGGCGACAGACTCGTTCACGATATGGGCGGTCTTCAGGGCTTTACAGGCTGGAAAAAGCCTATCCTTACAGACTCCGGCGGATTCCAGGTGTTCTCCCTTTCCTCTCTCCGCAGAATCAAGGAGGAGGGCGTATACTTTGCCTCCCATATTGACGGAAAGCGCATTTTCATGGGCCCCGAGGAGAGTATGCAGATCCAGTCAAACCTGGGTTCCACCATCGCTATGGCATTCGATGAATGTATCGAAAACCCTGCGGAATATAAGTACACAAAGAAGTCCTGCGACAGAACCTTCCGCTGGCTTGAACGCTGTAAGAAGGAAATGGCGCGCCTCAATTCTCTTCCCGATACTGTAAACCCCCGTCAAATGCTTTTCGGAATCAATCAGGGAAGCACCTACGAGGATCTCCGTATCGAGCATATGCAGAAGATCGCAGAGCTTGACCTTGACGGCTACGCTATCGGCGGCCTCGCAGTTGGCGAGGAGGCAGAGGAGATGTACCGCATCATCAACGCCGTTGAGCCCCATATGCCCGAAAACAAGCCCCGCTACCTTATGGGCGTGGGCACACCTCAGAATATCCTTGAGGCTGTGCATCTCGGAGTTGACTTCTTCGACTGCGTAATGCCCTCCCGTAACGCCCGCCACGGTAACGTGTTCACCTGGCACGGTAAGGTGAACATTATGAACGAGAAGTATGCCCGCGATCCCCGTCCCATCGACGAGAACTGCGGCTGCCCCGCTTGCCGCCACCACAGCCGCTCCTATATCCGCCACCTTATCAAGGCGAAGGAGGCCGTAGGTATGCGACTTGCGGTTCAGCATAACCTCTATTTCTATAACGAGCTCACACAAAAGATCCGCGAAGCTCTGGACGGCGGCTACTTCGAAGCATTCTACCAGAAGTACCATAACGCCCTCGCAGAAAGAAGTCAGGATTAATATTAAAGAAGGGATCCGCCCCGCGCGGATCCCTTCTTTTCCTTCAAATCCGGGTTTGTAGGGGAGGGGGCGGGGGACGCAAAGGACTTTTTTGAAAAAAAAGTCCTCTGCACTCCCAAAAAACTTTGAACTATTGGTGTAGCTGAACTTTACAAGGCAAAAGTTGCAGGGCAAAGCCCTGCGGCGCTTACAGCGCCAGCCAACGCGGTAAAACCCCGAAAATGAACGAGTTCATTTTCGGGGTTTTACCCTAAAGCGTTGGCTTTTGCCTTTTCGCTATCTTTGTTTTGTTGAAGTTTTTTGCGGAGCTTTTTTTTAAAAAAGCGACCGTTCCTCCCTCCCCGACAAACACAAATTTATAAGGATGGATCATTCTTTTTAATTGTTTACAAGTAATATTATGCCGCATTATTGAACGACGGGGGATATTATGGTATAATGGGTTGTAAAAGATAAAATGAGGTAGTACCGTGTTTAAAAAGATCAACGCACCCGCGGACATGACCGTTGGCTCCCCGTGGAAATGTATACTAAAATTTACCGTTCCGATGCTTATCGGAAACATTGCCCAGCAGCTTTACAGCACCGTTGACAGCATCGTCGTTGGAAAATACGAGGGTGACAACGCCCTTGCCGCCGTTGGCAGCGCCGCTCCCATACTGAACCTGCTTCTCGTCCTCTTTATCGGCATTTCCGCCGGTACGGGAGTTATGGTCAGCCAGTATTTCGGCGCAAAAAACAGAAAAAGCCTTTCCCACACCATCGGTAACAGTATAACCGTTACGGCCATCGCCTGCCTTCTCCTTATCGCTGTTGCAGCTCCCCTTATCCATCCGCTGCTTACAGTGCTCAACACTCCCGAATCTATCCACGATGCCTGCGCCGATTATCTGATGATATCACTTATCGGTATGGCGGGAATGGCTTATTACAACATCCTGTCAGGCGTTCTTCGCGGAATGGGCGACTCCTTTTCGAGCCTTATATTTCTTCTTATTGCCACCGTTATCAACATCGTTCTCGACATCGTTTTCGTTGCCGAGGAATTCGGCATTGAGATGGGCGTTCCCGGCGTTGCCCTTGCAACGGTCATCGCCCAGCTCATATCCTCTGCTCTTTGTATGATAAAGCTTTCAAGAATGAAGGAGCACTTCGACTTCGGCCCCGCATACCTGAAGCCCCAAAAGCACTACGTTATGACCATTATAAAGCTTGGTCTCCCCTCCGGTCTTACTCAGGCGATCTTCTCCTCCGCAATGATCATCGTTCAGTCTCTCACAAACAGCTTCGGCGAGATGTTCATTGCCGCAAACGTAGTTATAATGCGAGTTGACGGCTTTGCCATGATGCCCAACTTCTCCTTCGGTATGGCGCTGACCACCTTTGCAGGCCAGAACGTGGGCGCGGGACTTTACGACAGAGTTAAAAAGGGCGCAAAGCAGGGCACTCTTATGGCAGTTACCTGCTCTGCGGTCATCACGGGAGCTATCCTCCTTTTCGGCAAGTATCTTATGGGTCTTTTCACAGACACGAAGGAGCTTATCGACCTTAGCAACAGCCTTATGCGAATCCTTGCCATAGGCTATATCGCCTTTGCCGTTACCCAGAGTCTTTCCGGCGTTATGCGCGGCGCAGGCGACACCCTCACCCCTATGTGGATATCTCTTATCACCACGGTCATTATCCGAGTTCCCGTGGCGTATATAATATCTTACCTTACGAGGACCCCCGAGCTTCCCTTCGGACGCCAGGAATGCATCCAGCTTTCCCTCGTATCCTCCTGGGTCATCGGAGCGATCCTTACGGCGATCTTCTACGCCATCGGAAAATGGAAGGATAAGGCGATCAAGCAATAAAAACAAACGGACACCGGAATAAAACGGTGCCCGTTTTTATTTGACATTTATAATGATAGGGTGTATAATAAATTGATATAGTGTGAAAAGAAGGTGATACCTTGGAAAATAATAATTCTCTCCAGAAAAGCACCCTTTCCGGTATGATCTGGAAATTTGCCGAGCGTATCGGTGCGCAGCTGGTCTCCACCGTCGTTGCCATCGTGCTTGCAAGACTCCTTACGCCCGATGACTACGCCATCATCGGAATCGTTACTATTTTCTTCACTTTTGCTAACGTTTTCATTTCCTCGGGCTTCAATACTGCCCTTATACAGAAAAAGGATTCCGACATAAAGGACTATTCCACCGTTTTATATATCAGCATCGCTTTCTCCCTGGTTCTTTACGCTATCCTCTTTTTCACGGCGCCTCTTATCGCATCCGTATACAAGACGCCCCTGCTTACGGCAGTCATCCGTATTATGGGCCTTACCCTTATCGTCAATGCCGTAAAGAGCGTTCTCTGTGCTTACGTTTCAAGCACCCTTCAGTTCCGTAAATTCTTCTATTCTACCATTATCGGAACGGTACTTTCCGCCTTTGTGGGAATAATCATGGCTCTGAACGGCTTTGGCCCCTGGGCACTCGTTGCTCAGCAGATGACCAACACCTGCATAGATACCCTTATCCTTTTCATCACAACAAGGGTAAGATTTATGCTGGTATTCTCCTGGAGAAGGCTGAAGAGACTCTTCAACTACAGCTGGAAGATCCTCGTTTCCTCCCTTATCAGCGTAATCTACGATGAGATCAACCCTCTCATTATCGGAATCCGCTTCTCCGGCGCCGATCTTTCCTACTATACTAAGGGTAAAAGCTTCCCCACGCTTATCTCCAATACCATAAGCGATACCTTCTCCGCAGTTCTTTTTCCCGTTATCTCAAAGCTGCAGGAGGATACTGAGGCAGTTCTCAGGTATACGAGAAGGTTTATGAAGGTATCCTCGTACCTCATTTTCCCTCTTATGGTGGGATTCCTCGCCGTTTCCGACAACTTCGTTTCTGTTGTGCTTACCGATAAGTGGATGCCCGCATCCATCTATATCCAGATCTTCTGCCTTTCCTATATGTTCAATATCATCCAGAACGGAAACCTTCAGGCTATCCGTGCCATTGGCAGAAGCGACATCATCCTTATTCTTGAGATCATCAAGAAAGGTCTTTACTTTGCCGTTATCCTCTCCTTCGTTCTGCTTTCCGATAAGCCCGAGATGCTGGCTATTACCTCCATCATCAACACCCTTATCGCAACGGCAGTCAATACCTACCCCAACAGAAAGCTTATCGGATACCGCTACCGTATGCAGATAATGGATATTCTTCCGAACCTCCTTTCCGCGCTGGTAATGGGAGCTGCGGTCTATGCCATGAACTTCATCAGCATGAATAAGCTTCTGCTCCTTATTTTACAGGTGCTTGCAGGTGCAGCGGTCTATATCGTTATCAGCATCGTAACAAGAAACGAAAACTTCAAGTATTTCCTGGATATGATCAAAAAAATACTCAAAAAAGGAAAGGCTTCATAATGTCTTTTATTAAAAGCATCGCGAAAAAGATCATCAACCGTCTTCCCACGAAAAGACTCATAATATTTGAGAGCGCCCCCGATCTTTCCGACAACACAAAGGCCGTTTTTGACGAAATGATAAGGCGCGGGATGAACGAAAAATATAAAATGCTGTGGCTTCTCTCGAAGGAGCCCTCCCCCGACCTCCCGAAGATCAAAAACGTCAGCTACGTTAAGATGGAGAACTCCAAAAAGATCCTCCTGACAAAATATATGGCAAGATGCTTTATCTGCTGTAACGACTGGCACGAAAGCCTGAGAAAGGGGCAGACCTCATTCTACCTTTCCCACGGAACCACCATAAAGAGCCTTTCCGGATACTATAACGAGTTCCCCGAAAGGATGGATTATTGCCTCTCTGCAGGAGAGGACGTTGCGTTCCTCTGCGAAAAGGAGTTCGGCGCCCCCAGGGAAAAGATATTTTCTCTGGGCTTTCCCCGCAACGATATCCTTACAACGGCAGACCGTGATCTTCGTCCTCTGTTCCCCGACTGCGATTTTGAAAAGATAATCGTCTGGTATCCCACCTACCGTCAGCATCAGAACGGGAGCGTGATATCCGGCGGAAGCTCTCTCCCCATAATCCACGACAGCGCTGCCGCTTCCCGCCTGAACGAGCTTGCAAAAGAGAAAAAGGTGCTTATCATCCTCAAGCCCCATTTTGCTCAGGACGTAAGCTACGTCAAGGATATGGGCCTTTCCAACGTACGCTTTATCGACGACTCCTTCTTTACAAAAAACAACATCTCCTCCTACGAATTCGTGGGAAGCTGTGATGCTCTTATTACCGACTACTCCTCCATCTATTACGATTTCACTCTCTGTAAAAAGCCCATCGCCCTTATATGGGAGGACCTGGAGGAATACAAAAAGGTTCCCGGCTTTGCCGAGGGAGTTGAAGGCCTGCTTGACGGCGGCGAAAAGGTCTATACCCTGCCCGAGCTTTGCGACTTCGTTTGCGAGGTGGCAGAGGGCGGTGACCGACTCAGGGATATCAGATACGAGATATGCAAAAAGGTAAACTACAATGCCGACGGCAACAGCTCCAAGAGAGTGGTTGACTTCATCATTGAAAAAGCAAAGCTGTGATATAGGAGGAAATATGCCGAAATTCAGTATCATCGTTCCTGTTTACAACAGCGAAAAATACCTTAAAAAATGCCTTGACAGCCTTGTCGGACAGACTCTTTCCGATATCGAGATAATCATCATAAACGACGGAAGCCCCGATAATTCTCAGGCGATCATCGATGATTACGTCTCCCGCTATCCTGAGATCATCAGAGCCTTTTCTCAAGAAAACCGCGGTCAGTCTGCCGCAAGAAACCTGGGCATCAGCCGCGCTGCGGGCGAATTCCTTTTCTTCGTTGACAGCGACGACTACATCGATACAGAAACCTGCGAAAAGACCTATAACAAGGCGCTTTGCGAGGATCTTGATATCGTCTGCTTCAATTTCTGGAACGTGAAGGGCGAGGAGAAGACCTTCTGCGATCACTGCGTCATAAAGGACGTTGACATCGTACGCAAATATATCCTCAACGAATCCTCCCCCTGCAATAAGATCATCAGAAGAAGCCTTTTTGAAGAAAGCGGTCTCAGATTTGTGGAGGAGCATATATACGAGGATCTTGAAATGATCCCTCAGTTTGCTCTTTACACAAACAAGATCGGCTATATGGAGGACGCCTTCTATTATTACGTGATCCACGAAGGCTCCACCATGAACCAGAAAAAATACAACAAAAAGCTCAAAAGCATCTATTACGTTATGGATACTCTGAAAAAATGCTTTGAAAACACCGAGTACAAGGCAGAGCTTGAATACCTTTATATCGAGCACCTGATGTATTTCACCGTTTTCAGATATCTGGATTATCCCGAGGGCGTCGAGGATGCAAGGCTGATCTCAGATATTATGAAAAAGAGCTTTCCCAAATGGCGAAAGAACGTATATTATAAGCGCAAGCCCTTCAAGCAGAAGGTTTTCCTTGAGCTCGTTCACTTCAAGCAGATAGGTCTTTTGAAATATCTTTTGAAAAAATAGAAAAGAGGAATAAAATATGCCGAAGGTCAGTGTGATCGTTCCCGTTTATAACTCTGAAAAATACCTTAGAAAATGTCTTGATACCCTTGTGGGTCAGACCCTTGAGGATATCGAAATTATCGTCGTCAACGACGGAAGCCCCGATAATTCTCAGACGATCATCGATGAATATGCAGAAAAATATCCCGAAAAGATCGTAAGCCTCATTCAGGAAAACAGGGGTCAGTCTGCCGCAAGAAATAACGGCATCGCCCACGCCACCGGCGAATATATCGCATTTGTGGACAGCGACGATTATATAGAGCTCCACGCCCTTGCCACCTCCTACGAGTACGCGAAAAACAACGGGCTCGATATCGTTTGCTTTGATTACTGGATCGTTAACGGCGACAGCGTAACCTTCAACGATCATTGCAGGATGGATAGCGACGAGGCTGATATCAAGTATCTTCTCAACGAGGCATCCCCCTGGAATAAGCTCATAAGCCGCCGTATCTTTTCCGAGCACGGAGTCAGATTCCTTGAAAACATTATATACGAGGATCTCGAAATGATAGCTCGGCTCGTTCTGTATACGGATAAGATCGGCTATATCAACGAGGCGCTGTATTTCTATATCATCCACGAGGGCTCAACCATGCGCCTGAAGAAATACAACGAAAAGCTCGCAAGCATCTATAAGGTTATGGATTCCCTTACAAACAGCTTTGAGGGAACGAAATACGATAAAGAGGGCGTGCTTGAATATATGTATATCGAGCATCTTCTGCACCTTGCGGTGTACAGATATCTCGACTACCCCGAGGGAGCCGAGGATATCAGGAGGATAGCTGCCATAATGAAGGAGCGCTACCCCAATTGGCGCAAAAACAAGTATTATAAACGCTGCACAAAAAAGCTCAAGATCTTCTGCGAGCTCGCTGCCCGCAAGCAGATAAAGCTTCTTAAGCTAATAATGAAAAAGTAAAACAGGGAAGGCAAAATCATGAAAAAGCTTAAAGTCATTCTCATCGGCGCCGGTGACCGCGGTATGAGATACACAAATCTTATGAAGGATCTCACCGAGAAGTACGAGGTCATCGCAGTTGCAGAGCCCCTGGAAAACAGAAGGGAATTCGTTAAAGAAAAGCACTCCATTCCCGAAAATATGTGCTTTACCGACTGGAGGCCCCTTCTGGAGCTTGGAAAGATCGCCGATCTCTGCCTTATCTGCACCATGGACCGGGACCATTTCGCACCTGCAATGAAGGCAGTGGAGCTGGGATACGACATTATGCTTGAAAAGCCCATGGCACCTACCCAGGAGCAGTGCACAGCCCTTGCAAGAGCAGCAGAAGAAAAGGGCGTTCACATAGTTATCTGTACGGTACTCCGCTATTCCGACGTGTTCCTCCGCTTAAAGCAGCTTATTGACGACGGACGAGTGGGAAAGATCATGTCCATAAACCACGAGGAAAACGTGGGACTTATCCATCAAAGTCACAGCTTCGTTCGCGGAAACTGGGGCAACGTTGAGAGAAGCTCCAATATGCTCCTCCAGAAATCCTGCCACGATATAGATATCCTTCAGTGGCTCCTCCAGAAGAAGTGTAAGAAGGTACAGTCCTTCGGTTCGCTTTCCTATTTCACCGAGAAGAATGCACCCGAGGGTGCTCCCGAGCGCTGTCACGAGGGCTGCCCCGTGGGCGATACCTGCCCCTTCAACGCAGTAAAGCTTTACTACGAGGATAAGGAAAACGGCTGGTTCCGCGGCGCGGCTACAAAGCACGTTTACCATACGGACGAGCTCGTTGAGCGCGCACTTCACGAAACTCTGTACGGAAAATGCGTTTTCCGTTGCGATAACGACGTAGTGGATCACCAGACCGTCAATATGCTCTTCGAGGACGACGTTACGGTAACCTTTACGATGAACGCCTTTAACGCAGGCGGAAGATTTATTCACATTATGGGAACAGAGGGAGAGATCCGCGCAGCCCTTGACTCACAGTCCCCCATCACCGTATACCGCCACGCAACGAAGAGCTACGAGGAGTATGATATAACGGGAACTGATGGCGTAACCGGAGGTCACGGCGGCGGCGACGAGGGTATCGTTGCCACAGTCTATGAATACCTTACCGGAAGCTATACCGGCAAATCCATCCCCGAGATCAGCGAATCCTATTATAACCACTCCATCGTTTTCGCCGCAGAGAAATCCCGCGCCGAAAATACGGTAGTGGACTTCGAAGAATACTTTAACAGCCTTGCAAAATAAAAAACCGCCCGGTACAAAGCCTTGTACCGGGCAGTTTTGCTTTTTTGGGGGAGGCGCGGCGGACGCAAAACCTTTTTTGAAAAAAAGGTTCTGCACTCCAAAAAACTTCAAAAAGGAATAAGTAAAATTCCGGTTTGTCGGTGAGTAGGAACGGTCGCTTTTTTGTAAAAAAGCTCCGCAAAAAACTTCAACAAAACAAAGATATCTAAAAGGCAAAAGCCAACGCTTAGATAAGAGCAGAAAAATGAACTCGTTCATTTTTCTGCTCTTATCTGCGGTGGTAGGCACCAACGGTGCCACGGTGCTATGCACCGTATCTTTTGCCTTGCAAAGTTCAGCTACACCAATAGTTCAAAGTTTTTTGAGAGTGCAGAGAACTTTTTTCCAAAAAAGTTCTTTGCATTAACTCACCGATAAACCCGAATATGAATTTACCTTTTGCGTCAATACACAATAAACGCCCCTACTGCTATCGCTGCGGCGACTACGGCGTATACTATGAGGAATGCACGCTGCACTGCAGGTCTTCTTTCGCAGAAATTCACGTAATGGTAGCTCACGTAAACTGTGTTCAGCATCAGGGATACCTTCACAAGCTGAGCTGCCGTCAGCACGATGACCGATGCAAATATATAGATTGTGACGGGGACCAGCGGTGCTTTATTAGCATCCGCATAGTTTACAAGCTGCAAAAACAGCGCCCACATACCGACCCACAGGCCGATTCCGAAGATTACCGCCAGCCGCTGCGTTATCCTCCTGCGGAAATCTCCGAAAAGCACGGAAACGTCCATAAGCCTGTCTCTGAGATACAGGCAGCTCATAACAAGGTAGGATATTATGCCGAGAGCAACGCTTCCGAGAACTGCAGCGAGCAGCGAAAGGGGAAGAGCGGCATCTCCCCGGCCAAGCTCTGTGAACTGCAAAATCAGGAACACTGCAAGCACTCCGATTTCGCAGAAAAGTGCGCCCAGGAGTCCGCCACGGGCCTTTTCGTAGATACGGGCGTAGGTTCCGCGTCCGTATTCTGCCAGCCTTTCAAGCTTTCTTTTCTCGCGCTGGGGGAAATTGTATCTCAGCTCACCGTAAAGCTCCTCGGCCATATCCTCGGCGCTTGTGTTTTTAAGGTCAAACTTTTTTCTGTGCAGCCATTTGAAGCTGACCATATCCTCGGGATACTGAATATCGTAGTTTACGTGGTATTCGTTTACCGACATCAGCGACAGAGAATGGGGATTCGTATGCCAGACGTAGGCGTAGGTCTTTCTCAGTCCGTCGTAATCCTCGGCCGCCGCCTTTTCAACTGCACCCTCGGTAAGAACGAAGATCACGTTTCTGGAGCTTTTCAGATTCTTCCTCATTCCCTCCGTCAGAGTCTCGCTGTCGTAGCAGAATACCCGACATTTGACTGCCATCTGAACTTCAAGTATGCGGGAGACAGACTGAAAATACTCTCTGTGCACCTCGGGGCATACGAAATACGCCTCGTGGCTTTTTCCCAAATTAAAGTGGTTAATGATCCTTCCCATATTAAACCACCTCCAGCCCAAGCAGCAGCGCGCCCACAACGGCAATGGCGGGAACGAGAATTATCCAGCCTACTATGCGCCATATCTTCTGGATCAGGGTAATGCGCTTCCAGTGAACGTATCTGGCAGGATACCTTGAAACCGTACTGTTCAGAAAATGGCAGAGATCGAGGATCGTTTTTATGATAAGCCGTGCGGCGGGGATGACCACGAAGGCCGCGTAGGCACAGAGGAACCACATATTCTCCGTATCCTTCACGCCCTGCTCGATGCCGAGAACTGCCTGCCCCACAAATACCGAGGCGATGATCGCTCCGAAGGATACGACGGTCACCGCAAGGGCAAAAACTACGGAAAGAATGAAGAGCAATACCCAAACCTTTGCCAGCGCTCCAAGCTCCGAGCGGTCCATCCAATGGATGGAGAAGGGGATACGCTCGCCCGTTTCATCGTCATCCACCTTTTTATGCTCAAGGAAAAAGAAAAGGAGAGACAGTATTCCGAAAATAACGGAAAGAAATCCCCATTTGTCATCAAAGACCGTAGCACCGCCAACGTTCCTGAAGCACAGGATACGGTAGATGATGGCCATAGCAAGAACGGGCAGAAGATAGAAGGCTGAATTTCTCAGCTTGTTGGCGCTGGTGCAGAAATAACCGCTCCTCGTGAGGTTTTCCTTTGAAAGGAAGGGCTTTTTTGAGATACAGTCAGCAACGTCGCGGGGCTTCCAGCCCTTTCTGAGCCTTTCCTGAACCTGTCTTGCAATGTAGCGCGCCGCCTCAGACGGGTCGGAAATATCGCATCTGATGGAGCGGCAGTCGTGATCGCGAAGACCCTTAATTGCCTCGGGAAGCTCTTGGGGAAACTCAAAGCCTGCAAGCTTTACGGGAATAATGGGCTTTTTTCTTTCAAGAAAAAGAGATACCTCTTTGGTTATCCAGTCACCGTGGCGAACGCAACGGTCAAGCGTTTCGGGAGTTAAAAGAAGGATAAGATATTTGCTTTTCTTGTTGTTCTTTACAAGCTGCTCTCTGAAATCTCCGAAATGGAGACCCTCGTCGTCACGGAAGCTGTTGATGGCGTAAACGTCGGAAAGCTCATCGTGAAGAGCCTTTGCCAGCGGATTGCATTCCTTGTGACGGTAGCTTATAAAAGCCTCGTAATCTCTGTCCATGATCCTCCCCCTTTCAAAATTTTACTCATTATACCATATTGATCGCTTTTTTGCAACATATGTACGCTATGTAAAATAACACGCAAATCGTGGTGCTGTCGGTGTGTTAATGCAAAGTTTGTTGCAAAAGCCCTTTGCATCCCGTTCTTCTTCAAATAAAAATCCGCCTTTTCAGGCGGATTTCAGTTTATTGGTTCTTTAATTCAAATGATCCTGCGATAAGGGTCACCGAGTCCTCTCCTACGGTGAGGACTCCGCCGGTAAGGGTGGCTTCGATCTCTGATTCATCCTCCGTGAGGATCTTACATTCCGAGGGCACGAGGCTCGTTACGAAGGGGATATGTCCTGCCATTATCGCAAGCTCTCCCTCCGTTCCCCTTACTGCGAGGCAGAGGCATTCGCCGTCATAGGCGTTTCCGTCAGGGGTGGACACCGTCAAATGATAGGTTTTCATGCCTGACCCTTTCCTGCTTTTTCAACAGCCTCGTCGATGGTGCCTACGAACAGGAACGCAGACTCGGGAAGACTATCGTGCTTTCCTTCGATGATCTCACGGAATCCGCGGATAGTCTCCGAAATGGGAACGTATTTTCCCTCAAAGCCCGTAAACTTTTCAGATACGTCGAAGGGCTGGGAGAGGAATCGCTGGATCTTTCTCGCACGTTGCACGAGGAGCTTATCCTCATCTGAAAGCTCATCCATACCCATAATGGCGATAATATCCATAAGCTCGTTATATCTCTGGAGGATTCGCTGTACCTCCTTTGCCACCGCGTAGTGCTCCTCGCCCACGATCTCGGGGGCAAGGATACGGCTGGTGGATTCAAGGGGGTCAACCGCAGGATAGATTCCCTGAGAGGCGATGCTTCTCGCAAGAACCGTCGTTGCATCAAGATGGGCAAAGGTGGTTGCGGGAGCAGGGTCAGTCAGGTCGTCCGCAGGGACATAAACTGCCTGAATAGACGTGATGGATCCCTTTTTCGTTGACGTGATCCTCTCCTGAAGGGCGCCCATCTCAGTAGCAAGGGTGGGCTGGTAGCCAACGGCTGAGGGCATTCTGCCGAGGAGCGCCGAAACCTCGCTTCCCGCCTGGGTAAAGCGGAAGATGTTATCGATGAACAAAAGCACGTCCTGACCCTCGTTATCGCGGAAGTACTCCGCCATAGTAAGGCCGGAAAGACCTACTCTCATTCTTGCTCCGGGGGGCTCGTTCATCTGTCCGTACACGAGGGCAGTATTTTTGAGAACTCCCGACTGCTTCATTTCATTATAGAGGTCGTTACCCTCTCTCGTTCTCTCGCCGACTCCCGTGAAAACGGAAATACCGCCGCTTCTCTTGGCGATATTATTGATAAGCTCCATAATAAGGACGGTCTTACCAACGCCTGCACCGCCGAAAAGTCCGATCTTACCGCCCTTGGAATAGGGGCAGATAAGGTCGATGACCTTGATTCCCGTTTCAAATATCTCGGCAGAGGTTGTCAGATCCTTATACTCGGGGGCGGGACGGTGGATATCCCACTTCTCGCAGCCCTCGGGCTCGGGTCCGTTATCAACGGCCTCACCGAGAACGTTGAATATTCTTCCGAGAGTTTCCCTTCCGACGGGAACGCTGATGGGCGCGCCCGTATCGGTTACGGGAGTATCGCGGCGAAGTCCGTCTGTTGAGGACATTGCAATACATCTTGCAGTATTATCGCCGATATGCTGAGCAACCTCCACCGTAAGGACTCTCTCTCCTATGGGAGCTGTCAGCGCGTTATGGATGGCGGGAAGCTGACCCTCCGGAAAGCGGACGTCAACTACGGGTCCCATTACCTGGGAAACCTTTCCCATATTTACATTATTATTCAAACGTTTCACCTCAAATCATACGCCGCTGCCGGCAACGATCTCTGTTATCTCCTGAGTGATGGCACCCTGACGGGCACGGTTATACTCAAGCTGCAGATCATCTATCATCTGACTTGCGTTCTTTCCTGCGGAATCCATAGCCATACGCCGCGCCGCTACCTCTGATGCGTAGCTCTCACGGCAAAGGACGGTTATCATTCCCGCAACGTATTCGCTTACGGTATTATTGAGAACCGTCAGAGCATCGGGCTCAAAGATGATCTGTGAATCCTTGCCGCCCTCGCCCTTTTCAAAGGGGAGAAGCCAGGTTATCCGCGCCTCCTGGGACATAACGGAAATATATTCCGTCCAGATAACGCCCAGTCGGTCAAACTCGCCTTCTCTGAAGTCGCGGCAAAGCTCTTCTGCCATACGGGCAGCATCTCCGAAGGAAAAATGCTCGCTGGAAACAGTTTCCAAGGAATATCTCTCGCAGGCGCGCTTGCCTATGGGGATAAACTGTGCCTCGGGATACTCACGTGCAAGACGGAACACGTTTGCATTATATCCGCCTGCAAGACCGCGGTCGCCTGCAATGATGACGATACGCACTCTTCCCGTATCCCTTTTTTGCATATAAGGGCTCTTTTGGCAGTCGCCGTCAGCAGAAAGAACGGTGACCGTTTTTTCGAGAGCCTTTTTATACTCTCTGCCCTTATTCATAGCTTCGTTTGCGCGGCGGATCTTGGAGGACGCCACCAGCTCCATTGCCTTTGTAAGCTGTAGGGTGGAGGTGACGCTTTTTATCCGCACGCGAAGTGCTTTCGTGTTTCCTGCCATATTACAGTCCCTTCATTTCGGAAAGGACGGACCTGAGCTCATCTTCAAGAGAGTCATCCCACTGTCCGCTCTCAACTGCTGAAAGCCAGGATGAGTATTTATTTTCAATGAGGGCAAAAAGCCTTGCCTCATACTCGCGTACTCCCTTGACGGGAACGCTGTCAAGGAATCCCTTGACGGCAGCGAAAATGATCGCCACCTGACAGCCTACTCGAACAGGGTTGTTTCTTCCCTGCTTCAGCACCTCAACTATTCTTTCACCGAGGGCAAGACGGGCCTTCGTATCAGCGTCAAGATCGCTTCCGAACTGGGCAAAGGCCTGAAGCTCTCTGTACTGAGAATAGAGGAGCTTCAGCTCTCCCGCAACCTTCTTCATACCCTTGAGCTGTGCAGATCCGCCTACTCGGCTTACGGAAATACCGGGGTTGATGGCAGGCATGATTCCCGAATGGAAAAGCTCCGTTTCCAAAAATATCTGTCCGTCGGTAATGGAAATTACGTTGGTGGGGATATAGGCGGAAACGTCTCCCGCCTGAGTTTCGATAATGGGGAGAGCCGTAATGCTTCCTCCGCCGTATTCGTCTGCAACGCAGGCAGCGCGCTCAAGAAGACGGGAATGGAGGTAGAATACGTCTCCGGGATATGCCTCTCTTCCGGGAGGTCTGCGGATAAGAAGGGAAAGTGCGCGGTATGCCACCGCGTGCTTTGAAAGGTCGTCGTAAATTATAAGAACGTCCTTACCCTGCTCGCGGAAATATTCTGCCATAGCACAGCCTGAATAGGGTGCGATGTACTGGAGAGGCGCACTCTCTGATGCACTTGCAGAAACGATTATCGTATAATCCATAGCTCCGCTGCGTGTAAGCTCACCGCAAAGCTGCGCCACGGAGGAGCTCTTCTGACCTATCGCAACGTAGATACAGATAACACCTGTATTTTTCTGATTTATGATAGTATCGATGGCGATCTCTGTCTTACCGGTCTGTCTGTCACCGATGATAAGCTCTCGCTGACCGCGGCCTATGGGGATCATACCGTCGATGGCCTTGATGCCCGTCTGCAAAGGAACGCAAACGCTCTTTCTCTCGATGATACCGGGAGCCTCGGATTCGATGGGTCTTGTTCCGGAATATTCGATAGGTCCCTTGCCGTCGATAGGCTCACCCAGAGCGTTAACTACTCGGGAAAGAAGCCCCTCGCCCACGGGAACGGATACTACCTTACCCGTTCTGTAGACCTCGCTTCCCTCTCTGATATCGTTTTTATCGGAGAGGATGGCAACGGAGACCGTTTCATCCTCAAGGTTCTGGGCAACGCCAAATGAGCCTCCCTCAAACTCAAGAAGCTCGTTTGCCATACAGTTACGAAGGCCGAAAACTCTGGCGATTCCGTCACCTACAAGGATGACCTTGCCCGTTTCCGTCATTTCTATCTTCGATTTATAATTCTTTATCTGGGTCTTGATAATATTACTGATCTCACTGGGTCTGTTCATCCATCATCACTTCCTTTACACTGCGAAGTCGGCTTCTCAGGGTTCCGTCGTAGACCTTACCGTCCATCTCCACGAGAACTCCTCCCATAACGGAGGGGTCAACGGACCAGACGGGATCGATATGCGCCTTGTGAGCCCTTTCGAGCTTTTCACAAATAGCCCTCTTCTGCTCCCCGTCAAGCTCTACCGCAGAGGTAATATAAGCCGTTTTTTTGCCGAAATATGCTTTGCAGAGCGCTTCAAACTCGCCGATGCTTCCGATAAGAACTCCGATCCTTCCCTTTTCACAGAGAAGCTTCAGAAAAGATACAGAATAGTCGCATATCCTTCCCGAAAACGCTTCGTCGATCACCGAAAGGCGCTCCGAAAGAGGGATAGCGGGCGATGCAAGGAGCTCCCCATATTGAGGATACTCCAGGAAAGCCTCTTTTACGGTATTCATATCGGAAAGGCACTCCCGAAGAATGCCCTCCTCACAGCAAAGTCCGAAAAGCGCCTCGGCATACTCTCTCTCAGTTTGCCTCATCGTCGCCACCTATATTATCGATAAAGGAATCGATAAGCTTTTTGTGGTCATCGGCAGAAACTTCTCTTTCCAGCATTTTTTCAGAAAGAAGAGTTGAAACCTCAACGATCTCGCGCTTGATATCGTCACGGGCGCGCTTCTTTTCAAGGGCAGCGTCTGCCTCGGCTCTCTTTATGATGCCTCTTGCCCTTTCATTTGCACCGTCAACGATCTCTTTTTCACGGGATGCGGCAGTATCGACGGCAGTTTTGATTATTCTGTCCGCCTCGCCTGCAGCTCCCCTGAGCTTTTCCTCGTAAGCCGCCTTGTCGGAAAGCGCCTGCTCCTTCGCCTCGTTGGCATCGCTGTAGTCACGGTCGATGGCCTCGCGGCGCTGGCGGAGCATATTCTTCACCGGCTTATAAAGGAACTTTTTAACGATCAAAAACAGCAGGACAAGGTTGGCAAGGGATGCCGCCATCTGCCATATATTGACCGAAATTACATCTAAGCTTTGCATAATTTTACCACTTAGTTAAAAATCAAAGAGAGCTGATAGTATTTACAAGAATGTTAACCAGAATATTCGGCGCTACAAAGATAAGAAGAATTGCGATTACCAGAGCATAAAGACCTGTGGTTTCGGCAATAGCACAACCCATAAGCATAGTAGTAGTTACGCTACCCTTGCTTTCGGGCTGACGGGCAATTGCTTCACAAGCCTTTGCAACTGCATTACCTTCACCTATACCGGGGCCTATACCTGCGATCATTGCAAGTCCTGCACCAAGTGCGCAGCATCCTAAAATAATACCGATTGCGAGTTCCATTTGTTTCCTCCGTATTTTTAATTAATTATTGTTTTTTTATTTGAAAGCCTTTTGGCTCTTCTTTTTTCATATTCATCTCCGGGGAATCCTCCGGCAACGTACATCATCGTAAGCATCGCAAAAATGAAAGCCTGAAGACATCCGCTGAACACGTCAAAATAGATGGACAGCACAGCGGGAATACCTATCTGAAACAGGGGTATATCTGCCAGAAATCCCGGCATCCACCCAAGGAGCATTGATGAGAGACCGCTGAGCGCTGTTCCGAGGAGTACCGAAATTACGGTACCGGAAAGCACGTTACCGTAATGACGAAACGCCATCGATACAGGAGTTGCTACCTCGCTGATAATGTTGATCGGCGTCAGCAAGGCGACGGGCTGAGTAAAGCTTTTCATATATACGATAGGGCCTGCTTTGAACTTATAGTAGGTTATGAGCACGAACACCAGCACAGCCCAACCGCCCACGATATTAATATCGGATGTAGGAGGATAGAGGCCGAACAGGCTGAGCAGACTGGATAGTCCCGAAAGAGCAAGTATTGAAATAATAAAAGGCGCAAATGATGCAAAGAAATCGCCCATATTTTCCTTAACGAGGCTATCTACCTTTTCAACTATAAACTCCGCGAGATGCTGTCTCTTAAGATCCGCTTTTTCCGATATGCCGTGAGTAATATACAGGCAGAATCCGAGAAGCACGATCATTACTATAAGTGAATTTATTTGTGATTCAGTAATGGGAAAATCCTGAAGCGGCATAGGTATCGTGAAAAATATCCGCGCTCCGGTTATTTCCACCCCGGATGAAGGCGGTTCCGTTATCACCTGAAGAACAATTCCGAAAACGATAGGAAGCGTCATCATCAAAATGAGAAGTATATCTACGATCTTAAACCGCAGATCTTTTGCTTTCAAATTACTCACCCTCCTTTCTTTTTTCAAACAAGGGTCTGAAAGCTATTGCTATTCTGGGGAAAAGGAATGGCAGAACCGTTGTAACCACATTAAAGATCGGCACAAGATAACCTACCGCTCCTACAGCAACAAGCATCAAAAAGCGTAATGACTGTGATAACCTTATGATATTCTTGGCATCCTTTTCTTCTTTTCCGAGAGCAGACTGCACGAAGAGTCCCATTACAAAGAAATTGCATACGGCAGCTCCCCCACCGAGAAGGTTTCCCCACAGGATCGAAGGATCCCATCTGTTTAATATCAAAATTACGGATTGCATCAGAAGGCTCAGTATAACAGTCCATATAAGGATATACAAAGACTCCTTTTTTACCGTAGTGTCTATTTTTTTCATAGCTTTAACCTTCACTTACAGATTACTGACAATTATACCACAGGCTTTGTTCGTTTTCAATAATTCATCAGCATATTATTCCATTTTTTGTAAAGAAAGTGAAAACGAAAGAACATAGATAGTTTACCCCTGTTCTTTCGCTTTTTGCAGATTTTTTTAATACTCAGAACTCGCCGTAGTTTGAAGGAATGCCCTTTGCAAAAAGGTGAGCCTCCGAGGAAAGAGTCATCACCCTAGGAATGCAGTACTCCCCCGAGGGCTCGGGTGAGAAATCGATAAGGGTAAGCCCCGAATGGCACATATCAAAATGTGTGCAGAACTGGGGATAGGGGATATCAAGGAGGCAGGAAAGGAATATGAGCCCGAAGCCCTGATGGGCAAAGAGGGCAACGCGGTCGCAATTTTGCTCCGTCACCTTGTATTTTCCCGTATAGCGGCAATGGCTGTAGCCGAGAGACTCAAAAAAGCGGTCTGCCTCATCGTATACCCGCCCGATGCCCTTTTCGAAATTTTCGTCCCTGAAAAAGGGATGAGTGTACCAGCGGTCACCAAGGGCCCTAATCTCTTCGCTTGCAAAGAGCGCCCTCGCCCTTTCGCTCTGAAATACCCATCTTCTGCCGATGCCGTCCTCATTTGGAACGGTGAAATCAAGCCAGGCATAATGCTCGTTTGCAAAATCAAGAAGAGTCGGCTCCATATGAAGCCCCCTGCAGGTGGGCTCTGCGGTCATTATAGCTCTGTTGGAGGTGGATGCAAATATCCTGTCAAGCCCCGAGCGGCAAAGCCTCTCGCTCAGCGCCTGTGCCTCGAGCTCTCCGTGGGGAGTCAGACTGTCGGGCTCGTAAATGGGCTCACCGTGACGAATGTAATAGAATAACATATCTTCATTCCGCTTTCTTTTTTTGATACCCCATTATACCACACCTCATAAAAAACAGCAAGAAACAAATTCGGGGGGGAGGGGAGGAGGACGGGGAACGCAAAACCTTTTTTGAAAAAAAGGTTCTGCACTCCAAAAAACTTTGAAAAAGGGATGGGTAAATTGGGGTTTGTCGAACAGTTTACGGGATAACATTGTCGTAGGGGCGTCACTGTGTGCGCCCGTCCATCTGCACATGAACCATTCTTCAAATTCGGGTTTGTCGGTGGGTTCGAACTTGCGATAAACGGCTACGCTTAACTAAAGCCTCCACTTCTCACCGACGAAGGAGGTGTGAAGGGGAGGTGGCATCGGTGCAAGCTGAATAAGTATTTTAAGTAATTCTTCGGCACCGATGACGGAAGGGTTGCC
>SVTD01000031.1 GCA_015063955.1 Oscillospiraceae bacterium
CGGGAGCAGCAGCGCCTGCAACTGCAACAGCAGCAACGGGAGCAGCGGATACGCCGAACTCTTCCTCGATAGCCTTAACGAGGTCAGCGAGCTCAAGAATAGTAAGGGCCTTGATTTCTTCAAGGATTGCAGTAGTCTTTTCGGATGCCATTTTAAGTACCTCCAAATAAATAGATGTGTTTTTTGAAATTTTTGTTTGCAGCTTATGCTGCGATAGCTGGATTATTCAGCTGCGGGAGCCTCTGCTTCTGCAGGTGCTTCCTCTGCGGACTCGCCACCATTCTGCTTGTCGATAACAGCCTGGAGTCCAACTGCGAGGCCTGTAAGGGGTCCCATAAGAGAACCGAGCATTCTTCCGAGAAGAACTTCCTTGGGAGGAATGCTTGCGAGCTCTTCAACTACCTTAACGTCAACAACTGCGCCGTCAAGGAAACCGCCGCGAAGCTCGAAAGTCTCGATCTTATCTGCATATTCCTTAAGAATCTTAGCAGGAGCGATCGGATCGTCATAGCTGATTGCGAGAGCGTTCATGCCTTCAAGCTCACTCTTGATATCGCCGAGACCTGCGATGTCTGCAGCACGGCCGATAAGGGAGTTCTTGATAACGGCATATTCAACGCCTGCCTTACGGAGATCAGCACGAAGCTTTGTATCATCCGCAACTGTGATACCCTGATACTTAACAAGCACACCGGAAGCGGCACGGCTCATTTTATCAGAAAGATCTGCAACGACAGCTTTTTTCTGTTCAAGGATCTTTTCACTGGGCATTGTAAATACCTCCTTGTAATATTTGTCCGACAGCTTGGAAAACAAAAAACGTCTTTTCCCAAAAGCTCGAGAAAAGACGCAGATATAGCATATATCGTGTCTCCTCGGCAGGAAAGCCTTAGCTTTTACCGTAAACCTGCTGTCTTTGGTGAACATATGGATTATAGCACTACCGACTATGCTTGTCAATAGTTTTTTTGAAAAAATTCTGAAGTTTTTATTTTTGATTATTCTTCCATATTATTAAGCCTGAGCTGACCGCAGGATGCGTCTATATCGCTGCCGAGGCGGCGGCGAATGGTTGCATTCATGCCAAGGTCGCAAAGGAGATTCTTAAATCTCTCGGCGCCCTTGCGGTCAGGGGCAGAAAATCCCGTTTCGTCTACCTTATTGAGCATAATGAGATTTATATGGGAAGGGCCGTTGATTCCCTTTCTGAGAAGAGCTGCCAGGGCCTTTGCATCCGCCTCGCTGTCATTCTCTCCTGAGATGAGGGTATATTCAAAGGACACTCTTCTTCCTGTCTTTTCAAAATACTCCCGGCAGGCCGCCATCAGAGAGGAAATAGGGTATTTGTTGTTTACGGGCATCAGAGACGAGCGTCTTAAATCGTTTGATGCGTGGAGAGATATGGACAGAGTTACGGGAAGCCCCTCCTCGGAAAGCTTCTTTATTCCGGGGATAAGTCCGCAGGTGGAAACGGAGATATGGCGAAGACCGATGTTAAGTCCCTCGGGACTTGAAACAAGGCGCAAAAACTTTACCGTGTTATCATAGTTATCGAGAGGCTCGCCGATGCCCATCATTACGATGCCTCCGACGCGCTCTCCCGTATCACGCTGAATTACAACTATCTGACCGAGTATTTCTCCCGCTGTCAGATCTCTCGCTTTTCCTCTGAGGGTTGACGCGCAGAATTTACATCCCATTCTGCATCCTGCCTGGCAGGAAACGCAAACGGTATTTCCGTGCTCGTAGCGCATAAAAACGCTCTCAACGCACTCACCGTCAGTCATTTTCATAAGATATTTGACCGTACCGTCCTTTGCCGACACCTGCTTTTTGGCGATCTCGGGAAGGCGGTAGTCACACTCTGTTGCTATCTTCTCACGAAAGGACGTGGGAAGATTTTTCATTTCAGAAAGCGGGGCGCCCTTTTGCATCCATCCGTAAAGCTGCTCACCGCGGAATTTTTTCTCTCCGAGAGACAGGCTGAGGGCGCGGCACTCGTCCAGAGTCATTGATAGTATTTCAGGCTTTGACATGCTGTTCCCTCTTTCTCATTTTGCAAATATAAAATCCGTCGGTGCCGTCCTTATGGGGCATCAGGGTAAGCGATCCGCTGCATTCTCCCTTTGCCCACAGGAAGGGCTCAAGGCAAAAATCAGGATGCGAAGCGAGGAATCTTTGGCATACGCCGAAATTCTCCTCGGGGTTCAGGGTGCAGGTGGAATACACAAGCACGCCTCCGTTCTTTACGTACTGAGCAGCTCCGCAAAGCACGTCATACTGTACAGCAGGCAGATTATCTATCTGCGAAAGGTCCTTATACTTGATATCAGGCTTCTTTCCGATAACTCCGAGACCTGAGCAGGGGGCGTCGCAAAGGACTCGGTCAGCCCTCTCAAGAAGCTCCCCGTCGGGATCTCTCGCATCACGCTGATTTGTTTTAATTATCTCAATACCAAGCTTTTTTGCTCCCTTTCTGATAAGGGGGAGCTTATTGTCGTGAATATCAAAGGAGTAAAGCTCTCCCGTGTTTTCCATGCCGATGGCAACGGCAAAGCTTTTTCCTCCGGGGCAGGCGCAGGTATCGATCACAGTCTCGCCCGATACTGCTCCCAGCACCTCGGCACAAAGGGCAGATGCCTCGTCCTGCACGAACCAGAGACCTCCCTCAATACCCTCAGCAACGCCCTCAAAGCTCTCTGTACAAACGCAATCTTTGGCAATTGCAGAAGGTATGGCAGAAAGCTTTTTGCAAACGTCCTCAACGTTTGTTTTCAGGGTATTTACGTGAAGGGTTATTTTTTCATTTTCAAGGAAAGAAGCAAATATCCTTTCCGCCTCTTCCCTTCCGTACCACTTTACGAAGCGATCGCTGAGCTCCTCGGGAACGGAATAGGCTACGGAGAGATAGTCACTATCCTCTTTTTTCGGAAGGGGCAGCCTCTTTTCGTCACGGATAAATGAGCGCAGGAGAGCGTTAACGAAGCCTCCCGCCTTTCTTCCCGCCAGCGTAACAGACTCGTCTACTGCGGCGTGATCGGGGATCTTATCCATAAAGCTGAGCTGATAGATACCCATTCTTAGGGCTGCCAGAGCCTCGGGATCTATTTTTGAAAGGGGTACCTTGGAATATTTGGCAATTGTCTTATCAAGAGTGATTATTCTCTCGCATACTCCGTATACGAGGGCTGTATAAAGTCCGCGGTCGGCAGCGGACATATCTGCCCTTGTAAGCGTTGCGTTTACCTCAAGATTCGTATACTTGCCGCTTTTCATTTTCAGGAGAGACTTGTGTGCCGCCTCTCTTGCGGGATTTACTTTTCCCATGCCAGCTTATCGCCTGCCTCAATACGGCGTCCTCTTACGAAATCGGCAGCGGTCATTCTTCCCTTTCCTTCGGGAAGGACCTCTTTTACTCTGATCTTCTTACCTTTGCCGCAAACGACCTCAAAGCCATCCTTATCGACGCAGGCAACAGTACCGGGCGCTGCCTCAGATGCGCCGGATGCCACAGATGCAGAAACGATCTTCAAAAGGCGTCCGTCAGGAGTTTTGGTAACGGCAAGGGGGAAAGGTGAAAGGCCGCGAATGCGGCAAAGGAGCTCTTCTCGGGGAATGGAAAAATCTATAATACAGTCATCCTTTGTGATCTTTTCCGCATAGGTAGCAAGGCTTGAGTCCTGCTTTTCTCTCGTTGCAGTGCCTGCCTCGAGGGACTTCATCGCCTCAACGAGAGTACGGCCGCCGATCTCGGCAAGACGGTCGTGAAGAGTCTCGAAATTATCCTCTTCTGTGATGGGGGTCTTCTCAATGAGGATCATATCACCCGTATCAAGTCCCTCGTCCATATACATTACGGTAATGCCGGTCTCGCTCTCACCGTCCATGATTGCGCGCTGAATGGGAGCGGCACCGCGGTACTTGGGAAGGACGGAGCCGTGGGCGTTGATACAGCCGTATCTGGGATAATTGATAATATAGGGAGGCAGTATCTTTCCGTATGCCGCAACGATTATAATATCGGGGCTGAGGGCCTCAAGCTCTTCCTTGAAGGCTTCGTTTCTGAGAGTTTCGGGCTGATATACGGGGAGTCCGCACTCCTCGGCATAGACCTTTACGGGAGGAGGAGTAAGCTTATAGCTTCTGCCCTTGGGCTTATCGGGCTGTGTTACTACTCCCACTACGTCAAAGCCTTCTTCGACAATTGCAGAAAGACAGACCTTTGCAAAGTCGGGAGTTCCCATAAATAATACTTTCATATATTTTTCCTTTGGCTACTTAGTTTTTCGGGTTTATTCCAGATCAAGATCCTTAGGATCGACCATTTCTGCGTGATCGATGAAAAGGATACCGTCAAGATGGTCGATCTCGTGGCAAAGAGCTCTTGCCTTAAGTCCTGTACCCTCTACCGTGAATTCGTTTCCGTTTCTGTCAAGAGCCTTTACTTTTACCTTCATGGGACGCTGTGTGAAGCCCCACTTACCGGGAACGGAAAGACAGCCCTCGATCTCCTCCTGATGGCCGCTCTTTTCGATGACAACAGGGTTGATAAGCTCAATAAGATCGCCCTCCTCAACCTCTACGAGGGCAATACGGCGGCGTACGCCTACCTGAGGAGCCGCAAGGCCGCATCCGTCTGCATCGTGAAGTGTTTCTGCCATATCGTCAAGAAGGGTGATGATTCTGGGGGTGATCTCCGTAACCTCTCTGCATTTTCCGCGAAGAACGGAATCCCCCTCTTTTACTATATTAAGAATTGCCATATTTTTCTTCCTTTCTCAAAGGGACGACGGATTAAGATCTGCCGTCAGATTTATATTTTTTGCTGATCTGCCGAATTCGCAGAGAAGACAGCTTATAAGCTGCCTTGAGCGCTTATTCAGTCTGCATTTTATTACAAGCCGCATTCTGCAGGTGTTCTGCACCTTATATACGGGAGCCTCAAAGGGACCGAAGACCACCGCCTCCACGTCATTGAAATCCTTTGAAAGAAGCTCCTTGGTTCT
Source organism: Oscillospiraceae bacterium (assembly GCA_015063955.1). Taxonomy (GTDB): domain Bacteria; phylum Bacillota; class Clostridia; order Oscillospirales; family CAG-272; genus Avispirillum. The sequence goes on from SVTD01000031.1 coordinate 5,007, forward strand.
TTCGGAAAGTTTTAAGGCACATGCCGAAAGTAATGCCTCGTCCGTTCCCGAAAGGGTAAGCACAGCTATATCGCAAAAGGGCGGAAACACGAGGGCGCGCCGAAGCTTGATCTCTTTTTCGTAAAACGTTTTATAGTCCTGTGCCGCCGCAAGGCGGATGACCTCAGAATCGGGATTTGACGTCTGGACTACGGCGATTCCCGCCGCATCTCCCCTTCCCGCACGTCCCACCACCTGGGTGAGCATGGAAAAGGTCTTTTCCGCGGCACGGTAATCGTCAAGGTAAAGGCTTGAATCCGCATTCATTACGCCAACAAGGGTAACTGCCGGGAAATCGTGTCCCTTCGTTACCATCTGAGTACCCAGGAGTATATCCGCCTCTCCCCTTCTGAACTTTTCAAGGATCTCAGAGTGAGAGCCCTTTGTTGAGGTAGTATCCATATCCATACGGAGTATCCTTGCTCCCGGCACTGCCGATTCAAGCTCCTGCTGAGCCTTCTGGGTTCCGCAGCCCATAAATCTGAAATGCTCAGCACCGCAGGAAGGGCATACCTCGGGAACACGGGTCTTATATCCGCAGTAATGGCAGGCGAGCATTCCACGCTCCTGCCTCATTCTGAAGTATTCCTGAGCGTCGTCGGTACTGCTGAGAGGCTTTCTGGTATGGTAAGTGAGGGAAACGGAGCAGCTTGGGCAACTTATCGCCTCGCCGCATACTCTGCAGGAAACTGCAGAGTTATATCCGCGTCGGTTAAGAAAAACAATGGACTGCTTTCCCTCACCGTACACTCTGCGAAGGCTCTCCGAAAGCACCGTGCCGATGGGAGAAACGTTTCCGCTGTCCCCCTCAAAGCGCATATCGCTGATAACTACCTCGGGAAGAGTCGCCGCGCCGTAGCGCTCGTTCATTTCCACAAGGGTATAGGCGCCCGTAACCGCCTTATGATAAGATGCCAGAGAGGGCGTTGCCGAGGAAAGAAGCATTAGGGAATTGTTCTTTCCCGAGCGGAATCTTGCCACGTCATGGGCAAGGTATTTGGGGTCTGTATCTGATTTATAGGTATGCTCCTGCTCCTCATCGATAACTATCATACCAAGATTTTTGACAGGTGCAAAAATTGCGCTTCTGGTGCCGATCACAACGTCGGCGTCGCCGCGCTTTATTCTCTTCCATGCATCGAATCTCTCACCTTGAGACAAGCTTGAATGGATTACCGCCACTCTATCACCGTACTGAGAGCAGAAATAGCCGACGGTCTGAGGGGTAAGGGCAATTTCGGGAACCAGCATTATGACTCCCTTACCGTCGGCGGTGACCTTATCGATCATTTCCTTGATAACTCTGGTCTTTCCGCTTCCCGTGACTCCGTGAAGCAGTGCCGCCGCGGGCCCTTCTTTTTCGTAAAGTGCCGAAAGCTTTTCAAAGGCTGCTCTCTGCTCCTTTGAAAGAGGGGAGCTTTCCTTTGGAGCATTTTGGCATTTGTCTATATAGGGATTTCTATAGCTTTCGATCTTCTCTATCCTTACGAGCCCTTTTTTTTCAAGGGCTGAGAGCTGCGGAGATGCGTTTTTGCCTACACGAACGTACAGCTCGTCCGCAGTTATGCGTCCTGTTTTAGACAATAGACTAACAATCTCCGCCTGCAGGGGACTTCTCATTTTGGCAGTTGCCGTCCGAACATCTGCTACGCTGTCGCTGAGGGAAACGTAGGTGATATACCGAAAATTCGTTGCTTCCTTTACCTTTGCCTCTTTTTTGATAAGGCCAAGCTTTACAAGACTTTGGGCAAGGGTTGCGGCCTCGCTTCCGAAATTGCTTTTAAGGCTTTGAGCAGAAACCTGGCCTCTTACTCTTATATGGCTATAAAAAATCAACGCCTTTTCTGAAAGCTTTTCTATTTTTTTCTCTTCTCCGGTAACTGAATAATACTCGCTCACAGAGGTCATTGCCGAAGCAGGCACCACCGTTCTCACTGCTTCGCCGTATGTACACAGAGTATAGTCACAAAGAAAACGGCAAATTGCCGCCGCTTCCTCTGATATAAGCTCATCACCCCCGGAAACGTCCGAAACGGGCTTTACGTCATCATAATCACAGCTCTCCTTGACGGCGGTGATTATGGCGCCTACCTTTCGGTTTCCCTTTCCGAAGGGAACGCTTACAAAGGAGCCTACCCTTGCGCTTTCCTTATACTCCGAGGGGATATAGTAATCATAGGCTCGGTCCAGATGATACGGCACATCCAGAATGCGCACCGAGCAAAACATTCCGCTGCTGTTTTCGCGATCCACGGATATGCCTCCTATCATTATTTTTATCAAAAACTGCCGTCGGCAATTACCGACGGCAATCTATTATCATTCTTCGCAAGGCTGCTCCTCTGCTTCGGGAGCCTCCTCAATGTCATTATCGGTATAGCCGACAATAACGAAATCCTTCTTATAGAGCTTGTTTACAGCCACCTTTACCGCCTTTTCGTCACGGTACTCGCGGCTGATCATAGATGCAAGGCTCTTATCTGTTTCCTTATTGGCGATTCTGTGCTCTGCGATCTCTCTCTGACGAACGTACTCGTCTGTGATCATTCTTGCGCACTTTGCCGTTGCGATAGCAAGCGTATATCTGTTAAACTCGTTCTTTGTAAGATCTGTAATGGAAGGGCTGATCATTTTTCTTTTCTCCTCTTTATCTGTTTATAAAATTATCAACTGTTTCTGTCATTCTTGCGGAGCGGCTTCTTTCTGCATTGATGATCCTTTTGATCTTTCTTGCGCAAGCCTCAACACCGCCGTTTTCATTGACCACGACGTAATCGTAATCGTATGCAAGCTTTATCTCCTCGCAGGCACGCTCGAGACGCTTCTTTATTACCTCATCGCTTTCCGTGCCGCGGCCTCTCAGTCTTTCCTCAAGAACTGAAAGCGAAGGAGGAATGAGCATTACCGTTACGGCTCCGGGGAACTTCTTTTTCACCTGAGACGCACCGTCTACCTCGATCTCAAGGATAAGGTCTCTTCCCTCTCCCGTGATCCTTTCAGCCTCCTTCTTAGGTGTGCCGTAGTAGTTGCCGCAATATGTAGTATATTCAAGAATATCTCCGTCCTCAATCATTTCCTCAAAGTCATCACGGCTGATGAAGAAATAGTCTCTGCCGTCAACCTCACCCTCTCTGGGTGCTCTCGTCGTTGCAGATACGGAGAAGCCGAGGTCGGGCATCATTTCCATAAGAGACTTGACAACGGTTCCCTTTCCGCTTCCGGAGGGACCGGAAATTACAATAAGTGTTCCTTTACTGCTCATCTTCTTCCTCGTTTCCTGCCTCGCCTGCAACGCGGGCTGTTATTGTTTCTGTCTGTATCGCAGACAGGATTATATGGTCGCTATCCGTAATAATTACAGCTCTCGTTTTTCTGCCGCTTGAGCAGTCGATGGCGCGGCCTGTGTCCTTTGCATCCTGCACAAGGCGCTTCGCGGGGGCGGAATCGGGGCTGATTATGGCAACGATCCTGTCTCTCGCGATCATATTATTGAAGCCTATATTGATAAATTTCATATTTCACCTTTACTCAATATTCTGGATCTGCTCGCGGATCTTTTCAAGCTCTGCCTTAACGTCCACCACAAGATGTGCGATCTCGGAATTGTTGGCCTTTGAGCCTGTGGTATTGATCTCTCGGTTCATCTCCTGAAGGAGGAAGTCAAGCTTTCTTCCGGCAGGCTCGGGGGATCCGACGATCTCATAGAAGGTCTTGAAATGGCTTTCAAGACGGACCATTTCCTCGTCAATTGCTGCCTTATCTGCAAAAATTGCAGCCTCGGTGAGTATTCTCTGCTCGGAAAGCTCTACGTCAAAATCAGAAAGAAGCTTCTTGATCCTTTCCGTCAGCTTCTGGCTGTAGCCCTGAATATCGTTTGCGGAAAGCTCGGCGATCTTTTTCGTGATCTCCCGGATACCCTCGATCTTTGCGGAAATATCCGCAACGAGGCGCTCGCCCTCTGCCGCACGTCTTTCAAGGAAGGAGTCAATAGCGGGATCGAGAACTAAAAGAACGTCGTTCCAATCCTGCTCGGCATCCTCGTCGGGGCGGACTGTTGTGAACAGCTCTCTGTTCTGAGCAACTCTCATTACTGAAATATCGTCAGGAAGGTCAAACTCATCCCTCAAACGATAGAGAGCCGCAATATAGGAAGCGGCAGCCGCTGAATCAAGGGCTGTTTCAAGACCCTTCTGCTCTATGATCTCAACGCCGATATAAATCTCCACCTTGCCTCGGGAGATGCCCTTACAGGTAAGGTAAGCCTTTACCTTTTCCTCAAGATAGGAATATACGCGGGAGATCTTTACGGTGCAGTCAAGATAGCGGGAATTTACTGATTTTATCTCGCAGGTTATATTTTTTGAACCGTCGGCAGAAAGAGCTTTCGCTCTGCCGAAGGCAGTCATACTGTTTGCCATATAGGGACCTTTCACTTATGGGTTGCGACAGCACCCCAATATAATTGTATTCTTTATAATTATAAACCTTTCACTCTCCTTTGTCAACTTCACTGCTCAGTTTTTTTCGTTTTTCTTCCCAAAAAACTGCTCCCGCATTCAAAAGGATGGGTGCTGCGATCATTCCTCCCACACCCAAAAGCTTAAATCCGAGAAAAACTGCAAACAGCGCAAGGATGGGATGAACTCCTGCAGCTCCCCCTACGATACGCGGCTCAAGTATCTGTCTGAGGACGTACAGTACAGCAAAAAGTATCACCGTTCCCACTGCCCTTGCAGTCTCACCGGTCAAAAACAGAACGGCCGCCCACGGAACGAGAACCGTTCCCACGCCGAAAACGGGAAGGATATCCACGAAAGCACAAAGAAGGGCTGCAAGAAATGGATATTCCGTTCCTATAAGAAAAAATCCCAGAGTAAGGACAGCAAAGGTAATACAAAAAAGCGACAGATATGCTTTTGCAAATCTTTTCACTGCGCAAATCCCGATACCCATCCACGATGATAAAGACTTCATTATCCTCTCGGGAAAGAACCTTCCCATCTCCTTTTTTATTCCCTCAAAATCGCAGGAAAAATAGAAAAGAGACAGTATCATCACAACCACGAAAAAAACGAAGGCGGGAGCGCTTTTAACGATACCCGCAACAGCACCGGTAAGGGATGAAACTGCCTTCGATACCGCCGTGGTCTGCATTTCCTTTATATCCACCATAGAGCTGTCGCTTAGAATGTTTACTTTTTTTATCAGTCCCATGACCTTATCGGATACCTGCCGCACGGGGCTTTCGTCACGGGAAATAGAATTTCCCGCAATGCTTACAAACTCCTTCAGCTCACGGACGAGAGCTGACCCAAGAAACCATATGAGAGCTCCCATAAGCGCAACGCTTATTATAATAAGAGTAACTGCCCACACCCGTTCGGAAATCCTCGTTTTCTTCGTAAGGAATCCTGCAAGGGGACGGATGGCACAGGATATAAGGTAAGCAACCGCAAAGGGCAGGACCACGGGAAAAACATATTTGAAGGCTGCCGCCGCAAATAATGCTACGAGCAACGCGGCGATCCCTCTCAGAACAAACGTCTTTATCTTCATATCTGCACTGTCTTCTCCTCTATGTAAGCTCTTTTCCTCTATTGTTCCCATTTCACATTCTTTTTACAAAGAAAAAACAAAAAAGTGTTTACACGGGAGCGTTTTTTTGATAAACTGAATTTTGTATGAATTACGAAAGGTACGGTCATTAATATGAAAAAGATTATTGCTTTTCTCCTTCTTGTATCAATGCTTCTTTGCCTTCCCTCCTGCTCAAAGGAGTCCATCGATCTGAAGATCGAGGATATCAAGGACGTTGTTGAGATCGAGATGTCTGTCAAGGGTCACGGAAAGATGACGCTTGAGCTTTACCACGATATCGCCCCCGCAACAGTTGAGAATTTCGTTAAACTCACAACGGAGGGCTTCTACGACGGCACCGTTTTCCACCGCATTATGAACGGATTTATGATCCAGGGCGGAGATGACAACGGCGACGGCATCGGAGGAAGCTCTGAAACCATCAAGGGCGAGTTTGCCTCCAACGGCTTTAAAAACGATCTTTCCCACGAAAGAGGCGTCATCTCCATGGCGAGAACCTCAAACGACTATAACTCCGCTTCAAGCCAGTTCTTTATTATGCACGACGACAACGCAGGCCTTGACGGCGATTACGCTGCATTCGGTAAAATGACTGACGGCTTCGACACCCTTGATTCTATCGCAACCGTTCCGGTCCAGTATAACGCATATAAGACCGAAAGATCCGTTCCCGTTGACGAGGTGGTGCTTGAATACGTTATCATCACCGGAACCTACGACCGCGACGGAGCCGATGCGGCTGACAACACGGAGCCCCTTGAGACAAAATCAGAGGAGGAGCTCTATGCCGATCCCGTAAACGTTGAGATCTCAGTTAAGAACCACGGCGTTATCACCCTTGAGCTTTATCCCAATCTTGCGCCCATTACGGTAGAGAACTTCCTTAACCTTGCAAAAAGCGGATACTACGAGGGCAGCGTATTCCACCGCGTTATCGAGGACTTTATGATCCAGGGCGGCGCCGGTGACCAAAGCGCAAAATCCATCAAGGGCGAGTTTAGCTCCAACGGAGTATACAACCCCTTAAAGCATACCCGCGGAGTTATTTCCATGGCGAGAACCGAGATCCCCAACTCCGCCTCCAGCCAATTCTTCATCTGCCACAAGGATTCCTCCCATCTTGACGGCGATTATGCCGCATTCGGTAAGGTTATCAAGGGAATCGAGGTAGTTGACTCAGTAGCCACAGTACCCACAGGCTACGGCGATATGCCCGAAGAGGACGTTGTTATCGAATACGTAAAGGTGCTCGGAGAAGCAGAAGACACATCAACATCCGATACCACAGCTGATACAACAGCTTCTGCAGAGCTTAAATAAGAAAGGATAAAAATATGGAACAGAATATTGTAAAAGCAGTTATTACAATGGAGGGCGGCGCCGCTATCAGCCTTGAGCTTTACCCCGATCTCGCCCCCAAGACAGTTGAGAACTTCGTCAGCCTCGCGAAAGAGGGATTCTATGACGGACTTATCTTCCACCGTGTTATCGCAGGATTCATGATCCAGGGCGGCGACCCCATGGGCATGGGCTACGGCGGTTCCGGCAAGAATATCGTTGGCGAATTCAAGCTCAACGGTTTTGATAACCCCATCTCCCACAAGAGAGGCGTTATCTCTATGGCAAGAAGCCAGAGCCCCAACTCCGCCTCCAGCCAGTTCTTCATCTGCCACGCAGATGCGACCTTCCTTGACGGTCAGTACGCCGCTTTCGGTAAGGTAACCGAGGGTATCGAGGTCGTGGATGAGATCGCCGCAGTTCCCACAGGCCCCAACGACAAGCCCCGCTTCGATATGAGAATGGAAAGCATCAGAATAGTAGAATAAAAAAATCTATGCAGGATCGGGATCCTGCATAGATTTTTTTATTCCGTTATTTATTTTCGTCTGAATCCTCTCCGTTATCATATATTTTCCGAAGCCTTCCCTGCTTTGCCGCAACCCCAAGGCACAAAACGTTCAGTGCAGTCATCAGAGAAATGCAGAAATCTGCCCCCTGCCACATTACATCTTCATTTATCACCGTGCCGAAAATGCATGAAAGCGCCACAGCACATATGTACACAAAAAACGCTGTCCTGCTTTTAGTAACGTATCGAAGCGCCACTACGGCATACCTTGTCTGGCATATGACCGTAGCATACGCAAAAAGGATCACGGATATACCTACCAGCCATCCCGCAAATGCTCCTGCCTGAGAAGAAAAAGCATATAAGGTAAGGGCTATTCCGTTATATCCAAGTGCGCATCCATCGGACAAAAGGATAACGAAGGCTGTAAGCGTACAAAGAAGGATAGTATCGGCAAACACCTCAAATATACCAAAGCACCCCTGAGAATGAGGGCTCTTCGCATTTGCCTCTGCGTGTGCCGTAGGAGAGGTTCCGCTTCCGGCTTCATTCGAGAAGATCCCACGGGTTGTGCCGAACCTGATCGCCCTCATGATCAAAAAACCGCCAACTCCGCCACCAACTGACTTGAAGGAAAAAGCTCCTCTTATTATTTCCGAAAGGACGGCAGGCAGGCGGTGTGCTGACGGAACGATAATCAAAAAAGACAGAATAACGTAAAGAGCTGACAGAAACGGAATGAGCCCCATAGTCACAGCCGAAACTCTCTTTCCCTTACCTATCACCACCGGAATTACAAAAGCGGCACAGAAAACGCCAAGGACCACCGGAGACAGAGACGGAAAAACAGCAGCAGCGGAATTCATCTGAACGATATTGCCCGTAAGCAGCGAATTAGCAATACAGAAAATCGCAAATATTCCGCCAAAAAGCGAAGCCGCATTTGGAAAATAACGGCTGAAAATATCCTTTATATAATACATTGCTCCACCGTAGAACCCTTCGTCTGAACGGCGACGGCATTGCTGGGAGAGGGCGACCTCAAAATATTTTACACTCATCGCAAGAAGCGCTGATATCCACATCCAAAAGATCGCTCCTGCACCTCCTGCGCAGATCGCAGTAGCAACTCCGGTCATATTTCCGACGCCCAATGTTCCCGCAAGCGCCTGGGATAACGCACGAAACGGTGATACCCCTCCCTTTTTCGCTCCGTTCAGCAGCACTTTGGTCACCCTTATGGGGTGAAATATATAGAAAAAACGCACCTGCGCACCGAATATCACGCCACAGCTCATTAACAGTACAGGCATAACGTAACCGGACAGAATAGTATTTACAAGCTCCATAAGATCTCCGAAAACAGTATATTTCATATATATTTTCAGATACGGAAAAAATACGCTTCTCAAGGAAAAAGCACGGAGCCTAAGCTCCGTGCTTTTATGTATTTTACTGTTCAAGCTGTGCCTGAGGGGCTGTTTCTGCAAGAGCTCTGATCCTTGCGATTCTCTTCTCGTTTGCGGGATGGCTTGAGGAAAGAGCTGCGAAGAGACCCTTTGAGCCACCGTCGGAGCCGAAGCTCTCGAGAACCTGACAAAGAGGCTCGCCGTAGCCGCACTCGTATGCATACTGGTCAGCCTCGTACTCGTTTCCGCGGCTGGAGCTCATACAGAGCCATACGCCAAGCTGTGTCCAGAGGCGCATTGCAAGAGCAAGCATAAAGTCTGCTACTACTCTGCCGATTGCCATAAAGAAGGACGCGATAACTCCTCCGATACTGTCGCTGAACGCCGCTGTAAGGATCTGTGCAAATCCCATAAAGAGGTTTGCAAAAACTCTTATGATAACGAAAATGGCTGTTACGATCATGTTTCCTACGGATACTACGAGGATAGCGTCAGTGTCCTTGTGAGCAAGGTGTCCGAACTCGTGAGCGAGAACGCCCTTGATGTGCTCGTCACTATATCTGAAAAGACCTCTCGTAACGCAAACGGTCTTTCTGCCCGTTGCAAATGCATTGGGCTCGTCGCTCTCGTTGATAAAGAGAGTTACCTTATCGGGAAGCTCGGGGTTCTTTGCCTTTGCCTTTGCATAAACCTCGTCGAAAATGGGCTGCATACGGGCGATGTCGTCTGCGTTCTTCATCTTCTTGCAGCCGGTCTGGAGTCTGAGGATCCATTCACCGATGGGAGAAAGGGCTATAACGAGAGACACAAGGTAAATACCGAGGCCGAGAAGCGCGCCCTGCCAGGATGAAAATCCGCCGCTGAAGAGGGCAATGATGAGAGCCGTGTTCAGCACCAGCCAGATGATAAGGCCGATATTCTTTTTTCTGAACAGGTTTTTGAAAAAGTCAACAATATACATTTTGTTTCCTCCTTGAAAATACTGTGTTAACATACTATGTACACCTGTGAGGATATGATAACACAAAGAATAAATAATTGCAATATTATTACGCCTCAAAAACTCATCTTTCGGGGTGACAATTTTTACGTTTTGTTACCTTTTTATTTTTCTGACGTTTTCTGCCTTGATAAAAGAAGATTTCTGTGATATAGTAAGGTAGAATACTTTTGAAACAGGAGAGATAACAATGGATAAGAACACAGTACTTTCCCTTCTCAACGATATCAAGAAAGCTGAAAACGAAGGCAGCGGCAAGCTCCCCCGCAACAGCTTTTATCTTGACTACGACCGCATAGTCTGCTGTGAGCGCGAGGTTGGCGAGAGCCGCTTCCCTTACGACACCGACGGTCTCGTAGTATGGCTCCGCTCCACGGGCTTTATCGATTCTCTGGAATCTACGTTCCAGATATTCAAAACCGCAAACTTCGGCGAGGAATCTGCCGTTTCCTTCTATGGCGGTATCAAGAACGGCGAGGGAGACTTCACCCCCGTTTCCATCACAGGTGCCTCCCGTCAGGCACTTGAGCCCGGCGTTTCCCGCTATATCGTATACTCCCTTAAGCACGCCTGGTGCATTACTGAGACAGATGGCCTCGTATTTGCGCTCCGTCTCCACGTTGACGAAAAGAAGCACATCCACTTCACTCTTATGGGTATCAACAATACCGAAGAGAAGCGCGAGTTCTATCTTGCGTCCTTTATGGAGGCAATGCTCCGCTACAACGAGTTTGAAAAGTTCTGGGATAAGCTTACAAAGTACGGCACTATCTCAGAAAACGGCACATTTACGTTGAAGAGCCGCAACGGACAGACGACCGACTGCCTCGTTATCAACAAGAAAGTCACTGCAGGCAACTGCAAAGAATCCTATTCTACTGCAGCACGCGGCGACTTCCTCGGTGTTAAAGGACTTTCAGTTGCAAACTCCCGCTCACTCAGATACGGCCGCTTTGAAAAGCAGGCAAAGAACGTTGCAACGACCGACCTTCCCTGCGCTGCCGATATCTTCCATATGGAGGCTGCTGCCGGCGAGGCATGCAGAGTTGACTACGAGCTCGTTCTCTGCCACTCCGAGGAGGAGGCTGCAAAGAATACTGCGCTCGATATCTGCCCCGATTGCATCGACCGCGGTCTTGAAAAGCTTGAGGCAGCTGAAAAGTGCGCATTTGACAACGTAAAGGTTCGTTTTGAGGACTGGAAGAGCGACAAGATCGACGCTGATACCTTTAACAAGTTCTTCAGAAGCGTTCAGAAGCAGACAAGCGTCTGCGCTCACGGTAAGAACTATGCAGGTGCATACCTTGGAATCCGCGACGTTTTCCAGCAGCTCGAGGGCGCTCTTATCTGGCAGCCTGAGCTCTCCCGCGAGAAGATCCTTAACGCCCTTAACTGTATTCTCGTAACGGGCCGTCCCCCCAGAATGTTCTCCGTTCCCGACGATCCTGCGGCTCCCGTTCCCGTTTCTCTCGAGAAATATATCGACCAGGGCGTATGGGTAATTTCCACAGTTTATACATATCTTGCATACACGGGCGACTGGTCCATACTCGACGAGGTCTGCGGATATATTGAAGCCGGCGAAGACGAGATCTGGACAAGTGCCAAGAGAAGCGTAGAGCGCGATACCGTTCTCGATCACCTTCTCAGGATCATGGGCTACCTCTTCTCAAAGATCGATACAGAATACGGCACAGGCTGTGTCCGCGTTCTCTTCGGCGACTGGAACGACGCGCTTGACGGTCTCGGCGACACCGAGGACGAGGGCGAGGAGTTTGGCAGCGGCGTTACCGTTATGGCAACTCTCCAGTTCTACCAGAATCTCCGAGAGATGACTGAGATCCTTACAAAGGTCGGCGGCTATGACTCCGAGATCGCAAAGTATAAGGCTGCAGCCGAGGCACTTGAAAAGGGTCTTGAGGAGCACGCCATCGTTACAAACGAGGCAGGCGAGAGAAAGGTCATCCACGGCTGGGGCGATAAGATCGGCTATAAGGTCGGCTCCTTCTGCGACCCTGACGGCGCATCCCGCTACTCTCTCACATCCAACTCCTTCTGGGCGATCTCCGGCTTCCTCCGTCGCGATCCCTCCCTTAAGCCTTCCATTATGAAGTGTATGGACTCCGTTTCCTCAAAGTACGGTCTCAAGACCTTTGACGTTGCATTCCCCCGCGACTGTAAGGGCGTTGGCCGAATTGCCGCAATCGTTCCCGGTACATACGAGAACAGCTGTGCATACGCACACGGAAGCCTTTTCGGCACAATGGCACTCTTCGAGATGGGCGAAAGCGAGAGAGCTTGGCAGGAGATCGAAAAAACTGCAGTTATCACCCACGACAACTGCACAATGTCAAGCTTCGTAATGCCTAACTCCTACTGCGAGAACGCTGACTACGGTATGGACGGCGAGTCCATGGGCGACTGGCATACAGGTTCAGGTGCCGTTCTCGTTAAGGAAACTATCCGCTACGGCTTCGGTATCCACCCTTCCATCGCAGGAGTCCGTCTCCAGCCCCCCGCATACTTCCCCGCAAAGCGTGCTGAGATCACTCTCAACGTAAAGGGCTCTCAGCTCACCCTCAAATACGAGGATAAGGGTCAGGGATCTCGTACCACAACTATCACCGGTGCTGACGGCTATAAGGAAGAATTCGACAGCCTTATGAACACCACCTGCTACTACATCCCCGCAGAATGTCTCGGAAAAGAGATCACCGTTACTATCTGCGACTGATAATAAAGCCAAAGGCTGTCGCATAAGCGACAGCCTTTGGCTTTTCTTTTTATTCATTGACACTGTTTTTTTCCTCGCGAAGCTCCTTGAAGGGGAATTTTTTTCTGTCGTAAAGGCTGAGCTCGCCTGACAGCAAAAATCCGAAGATCACGGCTATTACAAAGTAAAGTATTCCTTCTATGCCGAACATTTCAACGCTGAGGATAAGGGTTGCTATAGGGCAGTTTGTAACGCCGCAGAAAAGCGCCACCATTCCCACCGCCGCACCGAGAGCCGGCGAAAGACCAAGTAATGTTGCGACAACAGCGCCAAACGTAGCTCCTACGAAAAATGCAGGAACGATCTCACCGCCCTTGAAGCCTGCCGCAACGGTTATCGCCGTAAACAGAATCTTCAGAACGAACGCTTCGTTCTTCATCGCATTTCCTTCAAAGATCGAGTGGATCACGCTGATTCCCGCTCCGTTATAATCAGTCGTTCCGACTATCACCGTCAGTCCCACGATCAGCAGGGCGCCGACTGCAATACGAAGATAATCGTTTTTAATAAAACGCTTTGCAAGACGTGGAGAAAGATGCATTATAAAGCAGAAAGCATAGCTGACAAGTCCCGCAAGAGCGCTGAGAGCGCAAACGCGCCAAAGCACGGAAAGATCAAATGAAGGAAGCTCACCTATATTGTATCTTTCGGGGCTTACTCCCAGAGCAAGAGCCACAAAATAAGAGCTGACACTTGAAATAAGCGCCGTGAATATCGCCCACGGGCGGACAAACCTTGATCTGACCACCTCAACGGTAAATACAGCCGCGCCCACGGGAGTTCCGAAAACTGCGGCAAAAACGCCGCTCATTCCTGCAAGAGCAATAGTTCGTCTGCCTCTCTCGTCAAGCCTGAATACCCTTGAAAAAAGCTCCGCAATACCGCCGCCCATTTTCAGCGCCGCACCCTCTCTTCCTGCGCTTGCGCCAAAAAAATGGGAGATAACAGTACAGATAAAAACCGCGGGAGTAAGTCTTGGAGAGACCTTTTTTTCGGAATATGCGCTCTCCACCGCATCGTCGGTTCCAAAGTTAGTAACGTTAAAAATACGGTAAACGAAAACAGAAAGAAGTCCGCCGAGGGGCAGAAGATAAATAATCAGGTTGCTTTTGCCCCTAATGCCTGTTACAAAAGAAACGCAATGAGAAAAAGCCGCGCCAACGATACCGCAAACGATGCCCATAAGCACCCCAAGCAAGCCCCAGAGAAGAATGCCGCGAAAAAGCTTTCCGATATTGAGTTTTTCAGATTTTTTTCTCATATCTGCCTCAAAAACAAAAGAAAATACGGCATTGCCGCGAATTGAAACCCAATTATACCACAAGCTCTGCCGTATTTCAAGATTATTTGATTTTAAAACATTGTTTATCTTACTGATCGAGAGATGAAACCGTTACGCTGGTAAGCGTTGCATCAAGACCGTCAACCTCAAAGATCATAACAAGCTCGTATCCCTCTTCAAGGGTCTGCTGAAGAACGACAGTTTCATCATTCTGGCTGAGGACGAACACGTTCTCCAGAATCTCTGCATCATGATAGCTCATGCCAAGCTCTATATCCTCTGTTATGAGTACCGTTCTGTCCTCCAGGGCAGAAACCGTCATCGTTGTGGGAACGGCATCGGGATCGCCCTCCTCACTGCCGTCGAACTCAAGCACGACGGAGGCACGGTCTTCGTAATATCCCGTTGCAAACCATTTATCGGCATAATCCATCGTATCAAAAAAGCCCACGTCAGTCATAATTTCAGAGAGAACTCCGAAGCTTAAATCCACATAGCTCCACATACCGGTGTACTGATTCTCCGTACTGAATTCGCCTGTTCCCAGAGCCAGCTCCACAGCTCTGCCTGCCTGCAAGAGTCCTGCGTCCACCTTATCAAACTTGGTTGAATAGTCAGCCGTGGAAACGATGATATCTTTCACCTCTGCACCTGTCAGATCGGGATCGCAGCCAAACACCATCGCAGCTACGCCGGCAACGTGGGGGGCAGCCTGAGAGGTGCCCTTGATAAGGCCGTATTTATTCTTGGGAAAACAGCTGAAAATCTTCTCGCCCGGTGCCATAACGTCAACACGGTCTCCCGTGTTACTGAAATCGCAGGACTTGTAGGAGCCATTTTTGTCCTGCTTCACAGCGCCGACTACGATAATGCGGTCCTTCAGTTCCTCATCCTCAATTGCGCTGAGATAATAGGCATATTCCGCCTCTGCACCCTTATATTCTGTTTTGCCCTTGCTCCAGCTGCCGGCGGAGGTGGTATATCCGTAGCCTTCTCTGTCTAAAGAGTCCTTCCAGCAGCTGATGTTATTCTGATTGCCTCCCGCCACAACGATAACGAACTCGTATCCGTCATTAAGGAGACGCTTCAGTGGCTCCACCGCGCGGCGGGCCTGATCCTTTATGGCATCCTTGGCCTTTTGGTTTCCGTGAGCGGCGCTGATAATAGCCGCCTCGGAATTTGAATACTGGCTGATGTTAATGACCTTTACGTCGTGCTTTTTAATAAGCTCGGAAAGGCCGAACACCGCGTTTTTTACGGTAATATACGACGAGTTTGCACACATATATATTTCCGTATCGGGAATGGCGCAAACGCCTGTGATTCCCTTTCCGTTGTCAGCCGTAGCCGCCATAATGCCCGCAACGTGAGTTCCGTGCTTTTTTGATGCGATAGCATCTGCAAGTCCCGCAGTTAAGGAAGGAACGATGACCTTCTTAAGATTGAGATCCTGATGGTTTTCATCTATGTTACCCTCAACTACGGCAACGTTTACCTTTGACATCATATCAAGATAATCCCATGCCTTCGGCGCATTGATGGCATTGATGGCCCACTGATTCTTCTTTTTATCTCCGTCGTCCTCGTCATCCTCGAAGTCGTTATCGTACCATTTGTCGTTTGGCATATAGCTTTCACCGCTTGACATCAGAAAATCCATATCGCACAGCTCAACTATATCCTCCTCCTCGATTTCAAGTGCAAGGTCGGAAAGCTCATCCATACTCATAGCCGCATTAAAGCTGAGCTGATATATATCAAGATCGCAGGCACCCGTGATCTCAGCCCCGTATTTCTTTGCCAGAGCCTCAACGTCGCCTATGGGAGTATTACGTACGGCATAAACGAAGAGAACGTTGTTTACGAAAATGGAATACCCGTCGTCTGCAACGGAAAGGTTCTCCGTGGCAGGGGTCGTGATATAGGTTTCTTCCGAGATTGTAACCTTTTCGGACACCATGTTCTGTGGAACTGTAGTAACCTCTTCCTCCGGAGGTTGTGTATCCGTACCCTTCTCTTCCTTTGAAGCGCAGGCTGACAGCGCGCTTACAAGGATCAAGACCGACAATAAAAAACCGATCATTCTTATTGCTTTTTTCATAATACCCTCATTCCGTCATATAAATGACAAATAATCTTAACTTCTAATCAAATAATACCATAGATTTAAAAAGCTGTCAATTCACGAATATAATCATCCGTCAAATCCGGGTTTACCGGGGAGGGGGAGGGGGACGGGGACGGGGACGGGGACGGGGACGCAAAACCTTTTTTGAAAAAAAGGTTCTGCACTCCAAAAAACTTTGAAAAAGGGATGGGTATAAATTCGGGTTTATCGAACAGTAGGAGAGCTAATAAAATGGATAATTGTAGGGACCGACGTCCTCGACGGTCCTTTTATCAGCACGCGAACCAAACCCGAATTTGAAGATCGGCTCGCATGCTGAGGGCGGCGGGCAAGGGTCTGACCGTCCTACGGATTTTACTGCACCTATACCATCATATTAAAAAAGAGCTGTCGCAAAGCAACAGCTCCTATGCATAAAATATTGCCCCAAGAATGAAAATAATCCCACCTAAAATTGTTATTACAGAAACATCTTTCCATACCAAAAGGACAATTAATGCTATGGGAAATATCGTAATAAACAAGTAATATCTGTGAATACTTGCAAGGAGTGCCACTAATGTTTCGTTCGTCTCCCTGCTTCTTCTGTGTCTTCATCTGAATTCAAGCTTCATCTTTCTATAAGAATACCTTTCATAAACTCGGTTTCGTTGTGTGTCTCGTAAACGATCCTCTTTTCCTCCTCGGTGCAGCCGATGAGGATCTTTATCTCGGAATCCTTTTTCATAAGGTCGACGATGCACATAACGGCGCACACTTCCCTGCCGTCACTGCCAACCCATACGTCGATACCGCCGCCGTCCATGGAGGATGTGTTCTTTAAATATCCGTAATCCACGCGGTAGACAAAATCGGAAAACCTCGGGTGAGCGGACCCTTTGGGTCTGTCTATAATTATTTCCGATTCCGAAACCAGCTTATCTATCGCCGCCCAGAACTCGGGGGAGGATGTAATCATTCTTTTCTCCTTTTCCTTGTAGGAACCGCAGTGACCCACTTATGCCAAACGCTTATTTATTTTCAACCTTTGGAAAAAATTTTCTTATCTTTCTAAAGATAAACGGAGTATATTTTTTATCTAAAGCCTTAACCACGAAATATCCAACGATCTCGGCTATAACGAGCAATCCGAAATAGCCGCCGATGGAGATAACGTAATACTGCCACGGCAAAGAATTCAAAACGCCGAGAAAAACGAAAAACGCCGGAAGCGCCAATATTTCCAAAAGGCTCCATACCATCATACCGATGATAAGAATATTTCCTAATATATTAAAGGTTCTTTTCAATGCATTACTCCTTGTTTTTCTATAAAGCACCTTACGAAAGCATCCACAACAATAAAAAAGCTTCAAACTGATTACTCCGGCCTTCTCTGTCCAGTGTATCATAAATCTGTATATATTGCAACCGCTATGCCGTATTATCATACTTTAGGATTATATTGATATGCCGATTGCGTCGGAGTGATTTTTTGCAGTCCTTACGTATACTATTGAAGTCTTGCAGTTTAAGTGAAATATTCGCCTAAGGGCGAATGTGAAATAATTTCCTTTGGGAAATTGTGAAATATCTCGCGCCGCCTGCGGCTCTGTTCGATGTGAAATAAAATTTGCCCACGTTCGCGCAAGCGAACATTTCACATTTGCGAAGCAAATATTTCATAGCGAAGCTATTTCACTTGCCCGCAGGGCAAATTTCACTGAAAAAAGCCAAGTCGTAAGACTTGGCTTTTTTCTTGGCTATGGGCTACGAAAAAGATAATTTTACTGTCTTGCGTATGAATTCAAACTCTTACAATATGATTCAAATCATCCGCTAAGCGGACACCTTTAGATCATAACTGTTTCTTATTAAAGATTGGAATGCTGATTGCAAAACAGATTACTCCTGCTGCAATCGCAATCACAAGTGATGGCATATATGTCTTTGTTTCTACTAAGCCGTATATTAAAGAGTTTCCATCTGTCAGGAAAGTGGGCAAATATTTGCTGCATTTGGGCAATAATCCGACCAAATAAGAAGCCAGTATCACGCCACCGGTTCCCAAAAGTACACCGGTATTTGACTTAGCCACCGTGGAGAACAACACCATCAGCGCAACCACCATCACACCGAACAGCCACCAGCACGCTACAGAGAAAATAAGGTTTTGTGCCACCGAATTATCCCAGAAATATGCATTATAACCGTAGGTAATTCCGAAGCACATCCAATAACAGATGCTCCAAAGTACTGTAAGCACAACTGTTTTGGAAATGACAACCTTATAGCGTTCCAGTCCCTTTGTTAAAGATAAGACCAGTGTGCCGGAAGTGTATTCTTTCGTGAAGATACTGCTTTCCAGTAAAACGAATGCAATTAAGGCCATGGGGATATTCTTATAGAACTGCATCCACGAGTCCATTGCGCTAACTTTCACATCTGTTACGATCATTCCACTTTCAGCAAGAGAGTCAGCCATCGTTTCCAGTAACCACGGTGTTAATTTCGCTATGGCAGGGTTCATAATACCAAACAGAACAAATAAAAGTCCGAGGATCATCAATCTACCGGAACGAAGCTGTTCTGTGAATTCTTTTTTTATAAAGGCAAACAGAGATCTCATTTCTGCGTCACCTCCATAAACAAAGACTCCAATGTAGGCTCCACTCGTTCAAATTTTAGTAAAGCGATATGCTGGTTTGACACAAAGCGAAGTACATCAAACGCAGAGAGCACACTTTCGCAAAATGTAAGCTGATTTCTGCCAATCTGCTTCATTGGAGGGAAAGCCTGAATTAGTTTGCGCATATCTGCATCGTTCTCGGTTTCCAACAGATATTTCTCGCTGCGGTATTTCGTTTTTATATCGGAGAGCTTTCCTTGGATTTCTACTACGCCATTATTCAGAAAGGCAACATCTGTACAGATGCGTTCCACATCCGAAAGAATATGGGTGGAGAACAGAACTGTTGTCTGCTCCCTGGCAGTTAAGAGAATATCCAGTATTTCCTTCCGACCGACAGGATCGAGAGCAGAGGTGGGTTCATCGCAGATCAGCAGTTTTGGTCTGTTAAGCAATGCTTGAGCGATACCCAAGCGCTGCTTCATACCTCTTGAAAAACCTTTGATACGGTGATTCTCATCATCAAGTCCCACAAGCTCCAAAAGCTCCTTCAAGCGAGTATCACATTCTGCTTTTTTCATACCGGTGATCTCACCACAAAAACGCAGATATTCCGGTGCGGTCATAAAGGGATAAAACTCCGGCACGTCGGGGAGATAGCCGATATATTGATTGGTGGAAGTCTGCCCATAAACTACCTTTTCACCGTTTACAATAATTTCACCCGAATCTGCTTTCAGAAGACCCAGTATCGTTTTCATTGTGGTTGTTTTGCCTGCACCGTTTTTACCGATAAATCCGTATATGCTGTGCTCGGGCACTGTTAAATTAAGACCACACAAAACTTCTTTATCACCAAAACGCTTATGCAGGTCGGTGATGCGCAGCATATCCATTATGCATCCTCCTTGCCGAGCAGGAAGTAAAGGATCGGCCCGACAAAGTTCATCAGCACGATGGTAATAACCAGCCACAAAGCACGATTGCCACGCTTATATGTCTTGTGAGTTAAAATATGATACAGTGTATATCCAAACAACGCAAACTGTACAATCACAAGCGGAATTAAAAACGGAAGAAACTCCATAATATTATCCATTGTTCTTGTCCTCCTTTTCTGCGTATACTTCGACACACAAGCCCCTATGTCCACACTTCGGACAAGTCAGACGGCGCATTTTGGGTGTGTGGTACGCCCAAAACACTTCCTTGAAACGGGGTCTGAATACCTCATGACATTCGGGACAAATATAGGCAACACGCTTGAAATAATTGATTGAAACAACGATTCCCCACG
>SVTD01000032.1 GCA_015063955.1 Oscillospiraceae bacterium
GTCGGAGGTGTAAGCACAGTAATGTGTTCAGCTAACCGATACTAATAGACCGAGGGCTTGAACTACAAAGTTCTAAGATACTCACTTTGTTTGCTGTATGATTCTTTATTCGGTTTTCAATCAACATAGCGCTTTCGCTTTTTATATTGAAATTTAACATAAGAAAACGGCTGCAATCGCAGCCGTTTTTTTGCGTGTATGAGTGTGGAGGATTTGCGTTAGTTAAGTGCTTCAATATCTTCCTGGCACTTTCTGAATCTCGGGTCGCGGTCGATTACGTTATCGGGCTCGCCGAGGGTGCAAGTATAACATCTTTTGAACATTCTCTGAGCAATTGCTTTTATATTCTCAAGATCATTATTTGTACCGCCGTTTTCCTTCACATAATTATAATGCTCGATTGAAAAATCTCTGATTTCTTCAACTGCTTTGATAGAATTATCAAATTCTGCAATTGCAATATGATCGTTTGAACGACTGCTGATTGCTATAAGAACTGCTTCGAAACGATACACGTCCCTATACTGCTTATAAATTGCTCTTGATACTTCTTCAAGAAATCTCCAAGCTTCGATTGCTTCCTGCTTTCTTGCATTACCGAAAATTGAGATACGGCGCGCTCTTGAATACAAGCTATCAAAAAAAGCATATCCGAATGAGACGGAAATATCTTCTGCAATACTTAAGCATTTTTCGTAGTCGCCCTTAAAGTCGTAAATATTGAGAAGCTGACCTTTTCTAAGATCGAATATATCCGGTATTTCCATAGCAACCGTTTCGGCTTTAGTATATTCGTCTTTGTAGATATGGTACTTTGTGAGAAGAATTTTCGCGTGGATTTGTCTTTCAGGATCTTTATCCAGACTAATGATCGTCTGCAAAAGCTTCATTCCTTCATCAAGAAGAGATTTTTCTTCATCCTCGGGGACCGTGTATTTCTTGCCAAAGCGACCATTTATCAGAAAATCGAATATAAACTGAGAACAATGATATTTTCCCCAATAATCGAGAGGATATTTCTTTGTATACTCTCTGTAAAGCTCATAAGCCATGTAATCAGCATTGTTTTCGTAATTCTGACAGTTATAATGATTTTCTAAATCATTTATCTGCTCGAGGAGCTTTTCTCTGTCCTCTTTTTCATTACCGCCTACTCCGAGAAGGCAGTCTGTGGTAACTCCGAGGAGAGCGGAAAGGGGGATAAGCTGAGAAATATCGGGCATAGAAGTGTCGCATTCCCACTTGGAAACTGTCTGAACTGCTACCATAAGCTGCTCTGCGAGGTCACCTTGGGTGAGAGATGCTTCTTTTCTGAGAATCTTTAATCTTTGTCCAAAGGTTATCATAATAAATCCTTTCGTATTTTATTAAACCGATGCATCTGTTTTACAGCTTTAGTATATCAAACGCAAGCACCTATGTAAACAACCGATTTGGCGAATTCGATTTAACGAGACGGTTGAATTTGATAAAAAAAGACCTGAACGCACGTGCAATATGCCTTTACGTTCAGGTCTTTGATTATATTATCAAGGAATATAGAAGCAATCAATTGTATCCATTATCTGGTCTTCGTCGTATCCGTCAATTATAACAACTTCAACCATTGTTCCTTTGATTATGTAGAATATGCAAATACACTCTTCGCCGTCGTCTGAACACATAGTAGCATCGAATTTTTTATTGCCGATCTCTATACTTATATTTTTATATTTGATATCGTAAAATTCATCTTGCAAATAATCCAGTAAGTGGATTTCGCCGAAAGAAAGACCGGCTTTTTCACGATTCTCGTATTCTGTATTCAGGAAATCGAGTCTTATTACAGAAACTCTACCGTAATAATCCTCGGTGTTCTCTGCGGCCATAACTGTAACCGGGGATATTTCATCTACTAAGCTCTTGTTCGAGTCACCGGCTATTTCATAGATCAATTCATCGCTAACGTCGATCAGTTCAGAGTCTTCAAACCAGCTGAGCTCATCATCAGGTATAAACTCCCAGTCGTCAGGGAGGTTGAAACCGATATTGAAATAATCGCTTTCATACCGGTCAAAGTAGTATGTGCCGGGTCTGTATGTATATTCGTCAATGAAATAAAGAGCGATTCCCACAGCAATAAGCACAAGTGCTAAAAAGGATACGCAGATCGTGACAATTAGTTTTGTTTTTGATTTTTTATTTACTTTTTTCTTTTTGCTATCAGTCGGACGCGGTACAGGATCGGGTACTGGTTCGGAATCTGCTACAGGATCAGGTACAGGATCAGGTATAGGTTCAGGTATAGGATCAGGCTTTTCAGGCTTCAAAATACTGGTTATCAGCGTTGCCAGCTCTTCGCAACTTTCGGTTCCGGACGATCTGTTGTTTGCGTCGAACCAGTGAGTATCGCAGAGATAGTACTTCATTCCGCCTTCGATTTCAGTAGAATCGATCTTATAGGGAATGATTACCTTATTATTGCTCACAGCAAGATTGATCTCTTTTCCGACCTGAACGGAGGAATTGGAATCCTTGCTGAATATCAGAACGAAAATACGGCAATTCTGTATAGCGTTATTTATAGATTCTGCCCATTCCTCGCCGGGGATAATATCTCTGTGTGCTATCCAGCAGCTTGCCCCTTTAGATTCAATAACAGATACAAGGTTATCTGCAATTTTTTGGTCTTTTGAAGAATAGCTGATAAAAACGTCTTTATTCATAATATTTTACACCATTCATTAATATGCATTTAATATAGAAATTTTATCATAACAGCATTCTTTTGTCAAGGATTCAAAAAATATTGGGTCATTTATTGGATGGACTCAACTAACAGTCAAGTTCGAATTTCGAATAAAGTGTTGACAAATTATGACTGCAGCGTTATAATTAGTCAAATTTTAAATTTAAAAAGGAGGTATGACAATGATGAAACATACAGTAGCCGTGATGATGAATACCGTTTACACTGCAAAGCTTTGGGCCGATCGCCAGTATGATCGAACAAGGCTTACATTGCCATACCCAAATTTAGTATAGTTTTTTTATAGAATTATATTTTTTTAGGATATTGACGGTGTAAGTCGGACTGGATTCGATTTACACCGTTTTTTCTATTTTTGGAGGTAAATTATGGAACGTATTGAAGCACTTATAAACTACTATACGACCCACGATGAGGATATCAGATTATCTACAAGGCGCGGAAGTGTTGAATTCTTGACTACAGTTCATTATATCGAGAGGTATCTGAAGCACGGGATGCGCCTTCTTGAGATAGGTGCGGGAACGGGCAGATATTCTCACTATTTTGCCCGTAACGGGTATTCTGTTGATGCTGTTGAGCTTATGGAATGTAATATTGACGTGTTTAAGCAGAATACAAAGGACGGTGAAAGCATCACGATACAGCAGGGTGATGCTATTGATCTTTCCAATATCGTATCGGATAAATATGATATCACTCTGCTGCTCGGTCCAATGTATCATCTCTATAACGAGAATGATAAGCTTTCGGCGCTGAGTGAGGCTATCCGAGTAACGAAAAAGGACGGTATTATCTTTGTTGCTTACTGTAATAATGATATTTCCGTATATCACTTTGGCTTTTTGCGCCAAGGTTTTAAAGGTGGGGAGTACGATCATCTGATAGATTTTGAAACTTTTAAGCTTGATTCCACTCCCAAGGAAGTTTTTACACTATATAGAAAAAAAGAAATTGACGAACTTATGAGCCACTTCAAAGCTGAGAGGCTTCACTACGTAGGAAGTGATATGCTTACTCGTTTTATAGCAGGTTCGGTTGATGAGATGGACGATGATACCTTTGAGATGTACATGAGGTTCCATTTTTGCATCTGTGAGCGAGAGGATATGGTTGGTGCATCAAATCATATGTTGGATATATTTAGGAAGTTGTAATATATATTACAGATAAGCAAAATTGTAGGGACCGGCGTCCCCGACGGTCAGGCAACTAAGACAATGTGATATCTACCTTTTGTTAGCTTTCTAAATAATGCATCGTGCAGATTTTACGTATAGCGGACCGTCGGGGACGCCGGTCCCTACAGGCCAGAGCAAATAAACTATTATCTGTAAAAATACAAATTACATTAATTATTGCAAAATACAAATCACTATTGGAAGGAGGAATTCTCATGAAATTCCACATCCGATGCGCGGTTCGTGATGACCGCGAAAAGATCATGCACTTGCAACAGCAGATAGCAGACGTTCACAGAATGGGTCGCCCCGATATTTTTAAGGTTGAAGCACGATATTTCGATGAGGATTCCTTTAATTGGCGCCTGAACGAACCCAGTCACTACGTTTTCATTGCTGAAGCAGACGACGGTAAGGTGGTCGGATATGCATTTGGCTGGGTGAGATACATCAGAGATCATTCGACATACTTTGACAGAAACGAATTCTACGTTGACGACGTGTGCGTGCATTCCGATTTCCGAAGAAACGGAATCGGAAGGGCGCTTATGGAGGCTTGCATCGAAGCCGCAAAAGAAAATGACTGCTACGATATGGAGCTTGGTGTGTTTTCCTTTAACAAGGAAGCAATTGCTTTATATGAAAGCATAGGCATGAAGGAAAGAAGTAAAAGAATGGAGCTTTGTATAGGATCATGACATACGCAATAGAATTATTTTTCAATAAAGAAATGGAAGAGAAGCTTTTTTACTATATCGAAAAACTTGCAAAAGAAAAGATCACTACCCGTTTTTTCGATTATAAGGCAAGACCTCACGTAGCTTTGGCAGGATTTAAAGATGTAGATGAAAAAGAATGTATCGAAAAATTAAAAGAGTTTGCAAAAAAGCATAAAGCAATACCTGCCTATATTGGCTCGCTCGGTATGTTTCCCGATTCAAGGACAATATTTGCGTCTCCAATTATGACCGAGTCTATGTATCAAATTCACAGAGAGCTACACGAAAGCCTTTGCGTATTTGATACACGTGGCTATGAGTGGTATTTGCCCGGCCGCTGGGTACCTCACAGTACCCTCGCTATGATGAGGGGAGAGGATGACGAAGCATTTTATAAGGCATGTGAATTGGTATTGCGTGAATTTGAAAAGGTAAACGGAGTATTTGCATCGATCGGTCTTGTTAAAATTACGCCTTATGCAGAAGAAGTTTTCGTAACCGAATTAATGGGTGAACAGGAATGAAAAAGAATTTTGTTATAATACTCGGCCCCCACGCCGTTGGTAAAATGACAGTCGGGCAGAAGCTTGCAAGCATTACAGGAATGCGACTGTTTCACAATCATATGTCAATTGAACTTGCAAGAAAGCTGTTTGCACCTGATGAGAAGGCCGAGTTCAGATCACTTGTGCGAGCGATAAGGGATAAGGTTTTTGAAATATACGCTGCCGGTGATCTGCCCGGACTTATATTTACTAATATGTGTTGCTTCGACGTGCCTGAAGAGTTGGAATATTTGAAAGGGCTGATCGAAATGTTTCAGTCAAACGGTGTAAATACCTATGTGGTAGAGCTTTGTGCTGATTTTGACGTACGACTTATAAGAAACAAAAGCGAAAACCGCTTGCTACATAAAGAATCGAAACGTGATCTTGAATGGAGCGAGGCAGAAATGAGAAGAACAAGCGCAAAATTTCGTTTGAACTCTTATGACGGAGAAGAATTACCCTTTGAAAACTATGTTAAGATCGATAATACAAACCTTTCAGCCGACGTTGTGGCAGGAATGATAAAGGAAAGGTTTAATTTATAGGAGAATATAAATGATAATTCACAGAGGAACAGAAGTAATAAGGACAGAACGTCTGACACTCAGGCGGTTTACTTTAGACGATGCGGAAGCGATGTTCAATAATTGGGCAAAGGATTCCGAGGTTACGAAGTATCTGACGTGGGATGCCCATCCCAATATTGATTACACGAATTGGTGGCTTAGCCGTTCAATGGAAAAATACAAGAGGTCGGATTTCTATTACTGGGCGATCGAGCTTGAAGGTCAGGTGATAGGCTGCATCGGCGGAAGTGCAGTAGGAGATAACGGTTTTGACATCGGTTACTGTATCGGCAGAGAATGGTGGAACCGAGGTGTTATGACAGAGGCAGTTTCTGCAATAACAGAATTTGCTTTTAATAAGCTTTACTGCGATTTCGTAGAACTCAGCTACATACTTGAAAACCGCGCATCTGCAAGAGTGGCAGAGAAGTGCGGTATGATATTCATCAAGGAAGAAAAGGGTGGATATACAAAACACGGTATAGCCTATGATTTAGGGTATTACCGAATAGAAAGGAATTGATCTATATGGAGATAAGCATCGGAGAAAATATAAGGCGGCTGCGACTGGAGAAGGGAATTACCCAGGAGCAGCTCGCTCTCGTATTAAACGTTTCAAATGCTGCGGTCAGCAAATGGGAAAGGGGAGGCAGCTTTCCCGATATTACGCTGCTTTTTCCCCTCGCCGATTATTTCGGCGTCAGTGTAGACGAGCTGATGGGGCACGGTAATGATTAAGGAGTAATATGGAATTTAAGGTTCGAGAATTATGTGATAATGATATTGAATTTGTTTCAGACGTCTATACTGAAAACATTGAGGCATTACACGGCGCTGTGATTTCTCTTAACGATTGGAAAGAGTGCTTTTGCAGTAATACAGATTGAAAGAAATTTTATCGTTTTTGCAAACGATGAAAAATCGGCGTGGTTAAAGCTTAACGGATTGCAGAAGGATCGGATATATATTTCGATGCTTGTTGTTTCAAAAAAGCTTCAGCACAAGGGTGTTGGATCCTTTGCTGTGACGTTTGCTGAAAAATATGCTAAAGATTTAAAAAAGTCTGCTATACTTATTTTGACTACTGCAGATAACATATGTGCTAAAGGTTGCTACAATAAATTAGGGTATCTAGTTGAGAAGAGTATAAGATATGCGGTTGGTGACGGAATTGAAAGAGACGGAGTTGTGTTTCGAAAAGAATTAATATGACAGCCAACATTTGTTGACAACTATTTTGTTAGTGTTATAATAAACATATACATTTTTTAGGAGATTATTATGGGAAGCTGGGGAACTGCGCTTTATTCAAATGATACTGCGTCTGACGTACGTGATATGTGTAACGAGGTTTATCCCTTCGTAGGAGCAGAGGAGGGGACGCGCATCGTTTTGAAGGAATACGGGGATCTTATCAACAGCGATATGATCGACAACGAATACGCAAGCTTCTGGTATGCACTTGCAGATTGGCAATGGAAGCACGGGATCCTGACGGACGATATTAAGTCAAAGGCTGTGGAATTGCTTTCTGCCCATACGGGTATTGATGAATGGGAGGAGGACGGTACTCCTTCAGACGTAAGAAAGCGCATAAAGGTTATGGACGAGCTTTTGGCTCGCCTAAATTCTCCTATGCCTCCCGCAAAGATAAAAAAAGGTCGCACGGTCAAGGCAAAGCACAAGGTCGGGGATATTGTGATAGTTCGCACCTGCGGTGAGGACTACAAATATGACGATTCAATATGGAGCATTCTGAGTATTGCGGAGGCTTCTGATATTTATAAGCCTGACATTGCTGAGAAGATACCGAAGCTTTGCGATCTTCCTTATAAGGCATACAACAAATATATGGCCCTTTTGTGCGTAGATATATGCCGTGAGCCTTATTCTCAGTACATAGAAGGATATTATAACGAATATTCCGTTTATGCTTTTTATGATTATTTAAGTGATGAAAGGCCGGAGCTTAATGCTATTAAGAAGTGCGGCTTTTTGCCAACCTATACCCGTTATTGTGTGATAAATACTGCAGAGACCGAGTGTTGCCGCTGGGATTATAAATCCACAATTCATTGCTGTTCCTTCAAATCAGGAGGCGCATCTGAGTTTTCTTCTGTTGAAAAAATAAGCGCAAATACAGATGAAGTCAAACGTTTTGAGCACCTTCTTTCCATGAAGGATTATTCAAATGAATACACATACGGATTCAGCTTTTACGAGGCTTTCTATTCATTCTTTTCGGAAAAGATAAGACTTGAATCTGCCGGAATTCCTTATGATGATCTTCTTTGTGAGACCACCTTTAATCCTCCCATCCTTACCCCTGCAGAGGTTGACGCTATGACGAAAGAGGAATCAAAAAAGTGGCTCTCTGAGCTTGAGAAAAAGCTTGCAAATAAATAATTAAAGGCTGTCGCAATCTTTTGCGACAGCCATGTTTTGTTTATTTTTTGAAGTTTTTATCAAACTGAGGATTCCAGCCGTAGAAGTTCTTTTCGTCTGCTTTATCTTGCGCAATTCGAAGTGCTTCGCCGAAGCGCTGATAGTGAACTATCTCGCGTTCACGGAGGAAGCGGATTGCATCGCAAACGTCGGGGTCATCGATCAATCGGAGTATATTATCGTATGTTACCCGTGCTTTCTGCTCTGCTGCTATGTGATCGGAGCCTTTCCTGTACTTTGTTCCATATCTCGTTATCAATAATCGGATCGTGGGTATTTTTTACAACAAACCAGCACTCCCGCGGTAAGGGTCTGTTCTTCTTCGTTTTATAGGATTCGCTTGCAAATTTCCCCTGGACCATATTTCCGATATACATTTCATTTTTCAATATCGATGCTATGGCGGGGTATCTCCAGACGTTTGACTCTCTGCTTGAGTTTTTGTATTTTTCGCCTTTTTGCCGCTTATATTCACGTGGGGAGGGAATACCCATGCGGTTGAGTCTGCTTGCTATAGACGTCATACTGATGCCCTCAGAATAAAGGGAAAAGATGGCCTTTACAGTTTCTTTAGCTACGGGATCTGGTATTAAATGTCCGGGGGAGTCAGGATCCTTTTTATAACCGTACAGAGCAAATGAGCCGATATGCTTTCCTGCCTTTCTTTTATCTGTCAGCACGCTTTTTATGCTGTCAGACATATCCTCCAGGTACCACTCGTTTATAAGCCCCGATATCTGACGTGCCTTTTTGCTTTTTCGGTCTGCGCTGTCCTGATTATCGGCAACGCTGATAAACCTTACTCCCCAGAGTGGAAAAAGCCCGTGGATATACTTTTCTACAAGCTCGATCTCTCGGGTAAAACGGGAAAGAGTTTTGCAAAGGATTATATCAAACGATCCTTGCTTTGCATCATCGATAAGACGCCTGAACTGAGGGCGGTTTCTGTCGGCGCCCGTATAATCGTCATCACAGTAAATATCGTATATCTCCCAGTCCCGCTCCCTTGCGTAGTTTCGGAGAAGCTCCTTTTGATTTGCGATACTTCTTGAATCGTCAAGGGGATCTTTTTTATTCCTGTCCTCCTCGGAAAGACGAACGTATATTGCCGCTTTCATAAAATCACCTCCGATGAATCTTATTCAACAGCATTTGGAATATGATAGAAATAGCCCCTTGCAAAGAGATACTTTGCAAGGGGGCTTTAGTCCTAATATTAACTTATGCGTTAGCCTCAGCAGCCTTCTTTGCATCCTGCTCGCGGAGGAATGCACGCTTAGCAGCCTTATCGGCAGCACGCTCGATAGCAAATGCTGTCATCTTTTCGGTTACGTGATTGATATCATCGCAAGCCTTGTCAACGTCTGCACCGTAGTCAACAGAGATTTTGAGAGCATCTGTGCCGTCCTTGAGCTCGAGAACGAAGTAGAACACCTTAACCTCTCTGCCTGCAACCTTAACAGTTGTGGGCTCAACGTAAGCCTTTGCTACGTTTTCGTAAAGGATAACGTTGGAGATCTCATAGTTTGCGCCCTCTGAGTCATCAACGAGGCTGAGGTGCTTACCGTAAATGTAGATCTTTTCTCTTGTGAAGTAGAGCTGAGCGGCATTGTAAGCCTGAGTTCTGAACTTATGGTCGGGACCCTTCTTGCAGAGAAGATCATCTGCGGAGTAATCAAAGCCCTTGAGGAAAATGGGGTTGATGATCTTGAGGAAGTGGCGCTCGTAAACCTCGTGCTTGATCTGAGCCTGCTCGGGAATATCCTTAACGATGCCGTGGATCTGGTTATCGATATCAGCCTCACCGGACTTTGCACCGGAGCCGTATACGGCTACCGCACTGCCGACGAGAAGGATAACAAGACCGAAGGGACGTGTGTTACCGTCGAAAAGGAGGATCGCGCCAAGAAGGCAGATTGCAAGGCCTACGATAAGAATAACATTGATTCCTTTAGAAGTAAAATACTTCTGATTACGTTTAATTTCCATCTTTACACTCCGTTAAATAAATTTTCAGAATTTCAGTCTACGCGAACGATCCAGCCCATATCATCCTCTGTCTTACCCCACTGAAGAGCGGTGAGGCTGTCATAGAGCTTCTGAGAGATGGGACCGATCTTTCCGTCGTTGATCTTGAGGACGTTACCGTCATCATAGTATTCGCCGACGGGGGAGATAACAGCGGCAGTACCTGTTCCGAAGGATTCCTGGAGCCTTCCTGCCTTGTGCGCATCGATGACCTCATCGATGGAGATTTTTCTTTCTTCAACATTGTAGCCCCACTTTTTAAGAAGCTCAATGCAGGAGCGGCGTGTAACACCGGGAAGGATGTTGCCGTCGCTGAGGGAGGGGGTAATAACGGTTCCGTCGATAACGAAGAACACGTTCATTGCGCCAACCTCATCAATATACTTTCTTTCGATACCGTCAAGCCAGAGAACCTGAGCATAGCCCTTTTCCTCTGCCTCCTTCTGACCGAGAAGGCTTGCAGCGTAGTTACCGCCGACCTTAGCCTCGCCGGTACCGCCCTTAACGCAGCGAACGTATTTTCTTTCGATCATGATCTTTACGGGATCAAGACCGCCTGCGTAGTAGGAGCCTACGGGAGAAAGGATAATGATGAACTGATAGAGCTTAGAGGGGTGAACTCCGAGCTGAGGCTCGGTAGCAATGATGAAGGGACGTATGTAAAGGGATGTGCCTTCCGAATGGGGGACCCAATCCTTTTCATATTCGACAAGTGTTTTGATCGCCTGGAGAGCATCCTCCATGGGGATCTCGGGGACGCACATCCTGCGGCATGTATTGTTCATACGCTCGATGTTCTTATCGGGGCGGAAAAGCTGGATGTGACCGTCGGCACATCTGTAAGCCTTAAGGCCTTCAAAGAGCTCCTGAGCGTAGTGGAAAACCATAGCGGAAGGGTCAAGTGCGATAGGACCGTAGGGAACGATTCTGGCATCGTGCCAACCTTTACCGATCTCGTAATTCATAACGAACATATGGTCAGTAAAGTAGCGGCCGAAGCCGAGTACATTGTCTGCAGGCTTTTCTTTTTTGTTTTGTGCTGCTGTGATCTTTATGTCAAGCATTGTCTAACCTCGCTTTACACAATTATTCTAATAAATTATACACGAGTTTTTAACTAAAATCAATATATATGGCGCAAATAATATGAAATTTTAGTGAATATTTTTATAAAAATGTCTCCAAAGGTTATAGCTTTACGGTTTTGAGACAACAATAAAGCCGTAACATAAAGAAAGGAAGAAAATAAATGAAAAAAGCTATTATTTCATTTGCTTTGGTCGCGGCGCTTATTGCATCGGCGACCTGTGTCAGCGCTGCGGTTCTTTCTCCCGGGCTTGACGTTATTGCCGCAGATATGGACGTTACCGTATCAGCTCTCAGGGGCGAGAGCGTGACCTTCTCAGCGGAGCAGTTTTCCGAGGCAGTAGGAGCAGACTCCTATGAAAAGCTCAAGATAACGTCACTCCCCGAAGAAAGCGCGGGACTTCTCTATTTCGGAGACGTGCTGGCAAAGGAGGGGCAGGTGATCGAGAGCGCCTCTGTTTCATCCCTTCGCTTCGAGCCTTGCGAAAATGCTGAAGGGGCGAGCTTCGGCTTCACCTTTGACGGGGCGTACTCCATGACCTGTAACGTTGTGTATACGGACAAAAGGAACAGTGCTCCCACTGTGCTCAAGTCACCGGCACTTACCGCCTTTACAAAAACTGCAACGTCAGGGGAGATGCGCGCCCACGACGGGGACGGCGACAGCCTTTTTTATGAGGTTATAAAGTACCCTGAGGGCGGCAAGATAAAGTTTGACAGCAAGACGGGAGAGTTCACCTATACTGCAGGCAGCCGTGTAATGGAGGATTCCTTTACCTACAGAGTTAAAGACTCTGTGGGAAATCTTTCCGAGATCGGCGAATGTACGGTCAATATAACTGAAAATACAAGCGGTACCGTGTTTTCGGATATGGATGATTCCACTACCGTTGTCTCTGCGGTTGCAATGACGGATAACGGATATATGACGGCAGTTGAGGATAAGGGTAAAACGTATTTTTCTCCCGACAGCGAGGTTTCAAGGCTTGATTTTCTCGTAACGGCAATGAACGTTTTCGGTGCGGGAAATATTCCTAAGGTTGAAAGCACGGGCTTTGCGGACGATGCTTCCATCCCGGAACAATATAAGGGATACGTTTACAGTGCATCAAAGCTTGGGATAATAAGCGAAGCGTCAGCCTTTGCGGATTTTCGCCCCGCTGACACTGTAACGAAGGCGGAGGCATCCGTCATTCTTAACAGGATCATCGGCTACGAGGCAAAGACTGTGAGCACCCTTGCAGGCGTACCACATTGGGCAGAGGATTCAGTCTGCGCAATGTACGAGCTTGGCATCTACGATCTCAGCGACGGCGCGGCAATGGCGGGGGATGCCCTCAGAAAAGACGAGGCGGCAGATATGCTGTATAAAGTGTGTTGTCTTTTGGGTGAATAATTTTCAAAAAAGTACAAATAATAGTAGCGTACCCCGGGGGCTGTATCAAGCGCTTCGGCGTAAATCCAACTGATGCGGTCCTGACCGAAAGGTCAAAGAAAAAGAAAAATGAATCAGAATCAGAACCAGAATCAGCAGAAGAATCAGCAGAATCAGAATCAGAACAAAAACCAGAATCAGAACAAGAACCAGCAGAATCAGAACCAGAACAAGAACCAGCAGAACAAGAATCAGGACTAAATGAAAAGGAAAGGCTACCGAAGGTAGCCTTTCCTTTTCTTGTTATACAGTCGCGGCAATAACTGCCTTGATGGTGTGCATTCTGTTTTCCGCCTCAGCGAATACGATGCTCTGCTCGCTTTCGAATACCTCGTTGGTAACCTCCATGGAATCGCGGCCGAACTTTTCGCCCATCTCGCGTCCCACACCTGTTTTCAGGTCGTGATAAGCGGGGAGACAGTGCATAAATACGGCATTTTCTCCGGCAGCGTTCATAAGCTCTGTATTTACCTGATAGGGAGAAAGCTCGCGGATTCTCTCCTCCCATACTTCAACAGGCTCACCCATAGATACCCATACGTCAGTATAGATAACGTCGGCACCCTTTACTGCCTTCATAGGATCGGTCTCAAACGTAATTGTTGAGCCGTTCTCTGCGGCAACCTTCTTGCAATACTCGATAAGTGCGGCATCGGGAAAATACTTTTCGGGGGCGGACGCTGTGAAGTTTACGCCCATCTTTGCGCAGCCCACCATAAGGGAGTTGCCCATATTATAGCGGGCGTCACCCATATATACGAAGTTGATTCCCTTGAGGCGGCCGAAATGCTCCTTGATGGTAAGGAAGTCAGCGAGGATCTGTGTGGGATGGAATTCGTTTGTAAGGCCGTTCCACACGGGAACCTTGGAATACTCTGCAAGCTCCTCTACGATCTCCTGACCGAATCCGCGGTACTCGATACCGTCGTATATTCCTGCGAGAACTCTTGCTGTATCTGCAATGCTTTCCTTCTTGCCGATCTGGGATGCACCGGGATCAAGGTAGGTCGTCATAATACCGAGATCGTGTGCGGCAACCTCAAAGGAGCAACGGGTACGGGTGCTGGTCTTTTCAAAGATGAGGGCAATGTTCTTGCCGTGAAAATCGTCGTGGGGGATTCCTGCCTTCTTCTTTGCCTTATATTCAGCGGCGAGATCGATAAGATATGCGATCTCCTCGGGGGTATAGTCAATAAGCTTTAAAAAATCTCTGCCTTTAAGATTCATGGTGATCTCCTTATCTGCAAGCATCCTTGATGACTGCAAGTGCTTTCTTCAGTTCTTCCATAGGGATATTGAGGGGAGGGAGAAGTCTTACCTTATCCTTTGCGGTGATAACGAGAACGCCGTTTTCGATACACCTTGATACTACCTCTCCTGCAGGCTTTGCAGTCTTTATGCCAAGCATAAGACCGAGACCTGTTACGGATTCGACTCCCTCGCTGCCTTCAAGTGTGTTTTTGATAAGCTCGCTCTTTTTTATAACCTCGGAGAGCATTGCTTCGTCAAGTCTTGTGATTATATTCACGGCACCTGCACAGCAAACGGGGTTTCCTCCGAAGGTAGAGCCGTGGGAGCCGTAGGTGAAAATATCCTTTACCCTTTCTCCGAGCATTGTAGCTCCGATGGGAAGACCGCCGCCAAGACCCTTTGCAGTCGTTACAACGTCGGGGGAGATACCGTAGTGCATATAGCCGTAAAGCTTTCCGCTTCTGCCGTTACCGATCTGCACCTCGTCACATATCATAAGAGCATCGTTTGCAGTGCAAAGCTCCTCTATCTTCTTTACGAAGT
Source organism: Oscillospiraceae bacterium (assembly GCA_015063955.1). Lineage (GTDB taxonomy): Bacteria > Bacillota > Clostridia > Oscillospirales > CAG-272 > Avispirillum. The sequence continues at coordinate 14,552 of SVTD01000032.1, forward strand.
CATATTCCAGGGGATTTACACCGCCCTCGCCCTGAACTACCTCAAACATAACGGCGCAGGGGCTGTATTTCTCGAATGCCTCTGTAAGTGCGGCGATATCGTTTGCGGGAGTATAAGCAAAGCCCTCGGTGAGAGGGAGAAAGTCCTTGTGAAAGGTTTCCTGACCTGTAGCCGCAAGGGTTGTGAGAGTTCTTCCGTGGAAGCTGTTTAGAAGTGTGAGGATAGTTGTGCTATTACCCTTGTTTTCGGCATATTTTCTCGCGGCCTTGATGGCGCACTCGTTTGCCTCAGCTCCGGAGTTTGAGAAGAATACCTTTTTCATACCGGTCTTCTCGCAGAGAAGTGCTGCAAGCTCAACGCAGGGATCTGTATAGTAAAGATTTGACGTGTGCTGGAGGGTGGTGAGCTGCTTTGTAACTGCAGCGATCCACTCGTCGTCGCTGTATCCGAAGGTGTTAACGGCAATTCCGCTTGCAAGATCTATGTATTCCTTGCCGTTTGAATCCACGGCTGTTGCTCCCTTACCGCTGACTATCTCAATGGGGAAGCGCTTGTACGTTCCTGCAACGTACAGATTTTCTTTTTCAATTGTTTTCATTGTTAAAGCCCTTGTTCTTTGCCTTGTGTCTTGTAAACATAGTACCGATGCCCTCATCGGTAAGTGTTTCAATAAGAATGGAATGCTTGATTCTGCCGTCGATGATAAACACGCGGTGAACGCCCCACTTGATGGCGTTGGTGCAGCACTCAACCTTGGGGATCATACCGTCGCTGATGATGCCTCCGGCAATAAGCTCGTCCGCCTCCTCAAGGCTGATACGGGGGATGAGCGTTTCAGGATCGTTCTTGTCGCGAAGGATGCCTGCAATATCCGTAAGGGAGATAAGGCTTTCAGCCCCAAGCTCTCCTGCGATCTTTGCGGCAGCCGTATCTGCGTTGATGTTGTAGGTATTGCCCTCCTTGTCGCAGGCAACTGTTGAAACAACGGGAATGTATCCGCCGTCAAGAAGCTCCGTGATAGGCTGAACGTTTACCTTTTCGATCTCGCCCACAAATCCGAGATCGGGATTCTTTACGGATGCGAGAAGCATCTGTCCGTCTATACCGGAAAGACCGACAGCCCGTCCGCCGAGGGTGCCGATAAGGTTTACAAGATCCTTGTTGACCTTACCCGCAAGAACCATCTGAACGATCTCAACGGTTTCCTTATCCGTAACGCGAAGACCGCCGAGGAATTTGCTTTCCTTGCCGACTTTGCCCAGCATATCGGTGATCTCGGGGCCGCCGCCGTGAACGAGAACTACCTTAACGCCGATAAGGGAGAGAAGGATAATATCGCTCATAACGGAGTGCTTCAGCTCTTCGTTTACCATTGCATTGCCGCCGTATTTTACAACGACGATCTTGCCTGTATATTTCTTAATGTAGGGCAGCGCCTGAACGAGAATCTTCGCGCGCTGTGCATTTGTAATATTCATAATTTCACCTGTGATTAAGTTCTGTAATCTCCGTTGATCTTTACGTAATCGTAAGTAAGATCGCATCCCCACGCGGTAGCACTTGCGTCGCCGTCGTTGAGGTCAACGAGGATCTCGATCTCCTTTTCGAGAAGGATCTTTTTTGCAAGCTCCTCGGAGAAGGGGATGCCTGCGCCGTTTTTGCAAACTGCGATCTCGCCCTTGCAGGAGCGGAAGGAAACGTCGATCTTTGCTGTGTCAAGGTCGCACTTCGCATATCCGAGAGCGCAGAGGATACGTCCCCAGTTTGCGTCTGCACCGAACATAGCTGCCTTTGTAAGAGAGGAGCAGATAACGCTCTTTGCGCACTTTTTAGCAGTGGCAACGTCGCGTCCGCCGAAAACCCTGCACTCAAGAAGCTTAGTTGCGCCCTCGCCGTCGCCTGCAATGCAACGGCAAAGGTAAACCGTAACTGTGTTGAGCGCCTTCATGAAGGCGTTGAAGTCATCGCCTTCAGCAGAGATAGCTTCGTTTCCTGCCATACCGTTTGCGAGCACGGTCACCATATCGTTTGTGGAGGTGTCGCCGTCTACGCTTACCATGTTGAAGGTATCTGCAATATCAGTGGAAAGTGCTTTTCTGAGCATTTCGGGAGAGATCGCACAGTCGGTGGTTATGAATACGAGCATAGTTGCCATATCGGGATGGATCATACCGCTGCCCTTTGCAATACCGCCGATGTGGCAGACCTTGCCGCCAACCTCGAACTCCACTGCAATTTCCTTAACGGCGGTGTCAGTGGTCATGATACCGTGAGCAGCATCTGTGCTGTTGTTGCCGAGGGATGCAACGAGGGCGGGGATGCCGTCTGCAATAGGCTTGATGTTAAGGGGCTGTCCGATAACGCCCGTGGAGGCAACGACAACGTCCTCTGCCTTAACGGGGATAGCCTCAGCCAGAAGAGCGCACATCTTTTCTGCGATCTCGATGCCGTTTGCGTTACAGGTGTTTGCGTTGCCTGAATTACAGATAACGGCCTGGGCCATACCGTTTTCGAGATGCTTTTTCGTAACCGTAAGGGGAGCTCCCTTAACGAGGTTTGTAGTATATACTGCCGCGCAGGATGCGGGGCAGTCGCTCACGATAAGAGCGAGATCCTTCTTTGTCTTGTTAGCGCGGATTCCGCAGTGGATGCCGCCTGCCTTAAAGCCTTTTGCGGCACAAACGCCGCCGTTGATCATCTTCATAGTTCTTATTTCCTTTTCAGATTTCAAGTCCCTCTGTGGGGTCTGCACCGAGAACGTAGTTCATACACTCAAGTGCCGCGCCTGAGGCGCCCTTTCCGAGATTGTCGTATACTGCGGTGAGGAGGATCCTTTCCTCGTTTCCGTAAACGGATATATGCATGGAATCCTTTCCGGAGAGGGAAGCGGCAGATAAGAATCCGCCGTCCGCCGAGTCGCAGTAGCTTACAATAGGTCCGTTATACTTATTCTTGTAGATCGCAATTATATCTTCAACTGTCTTTCCATCGCAAAGCTGAGTGGCAAAGAGGGGAACAGTTACGCACATTCCGCTGTAAAAATCGGAAACGATGGGGGAAAAGAGGGGGGCGCTATCAATACCCGTAATCGCGCTCATTTCCTTCAGGTGCTTGTGACTCTGTCCCAGCGCATACTGTCTGGGAGCGCCGAGGAGCTCTGATACCTCATCAGCCTCGTATTCTGCGATCATCTTCTTGCCGCCGCCGCTGTAGCCTGTGATTGAGTGACAGGTGAGAAGAGCATCGCGGGGAAGAATTCCTGCCTCAACGAGGGGATAAACAAGAGCGATAAAGCCGCTTGCGTGGCATCCGGGAACGGCGATCCTTTTTGCCGTGGGTAGCTTTTCGAAAAATCTGTCGGAGATCTCGGGGAATCCGTAAAGCCAGCCCTCGGCAGTTCTGTGTGCGGTTGAAGTATCGAGAACCACCGTAGTGTCGTTTTCGATAAGCGAAACTGCTTCTCTCGCCGCATCGTCGGGAAGGCAAAGGAAGGCTATATCAGCCTCGTTTAGAGCCGCTTTTCTTGAAGCAGTGTCCTTTCTGTGAGCCTCGTCGAGAGTGATGAGGGTAATATCTTTTCGAGAGGAAAGGCGCTCGTATATTCGCAGTCCGGTAGTGCCTGCGCTACCGTCAATAAACACTTTTTTCATAATATCAGTCTACCTTAAACATAGAATATCGGTATTATAGCACAAGCTGAATAAATATGCAACATAAAAAAAGCGTTTTTTTTACTATAAGTAAGAAACGGCAAATTAAAGTATATAACGACGAAAACGACACGAAAAATTGGTGAAAATGACGAATATATGTGTGAATAAAATGCGTATATATACATAGATAATTGCATAAATATACATAATTATCGCGCTTTCATCATAGCAGCATCTGCTGCTAAGTCCTCGTTGAGATCGGCAAAAACGTCGCCCTTTACGCCGATATAATCTGCTCGGAAGGGAACACCGCTTGCGGCAACGGGATAAATCCCTGCCGTATGGTCAACAAAATAGGTATCAAATCCGGATTTTTTGATTTCCTCTACCGAGAGGTTTTTCGTAAGCTGGTAAAGTATTGCCGAGACCATCTCAACGTGCCCAAGCTCCTCAACTCCAACGTCAGTGAGAATACCTACTACTCTTGAGTAAGGCATCGTAAAGCGCTGGCTGAGGTATCTTGTGGATGCGGCCAGCTCTCCGTCGGGGCCGCCAAGCTGTGAGATGATTATTTTTGCATATGCGGGGTTGGGATTCTTGATCCTTACGGGGTACTGTAATCTGTTTTTATATTCAAACATTCATTGACCTCCCTAAACTATCTGCCAAGCCCAGACAACGTCCTCACAGGGATGACCCTTGATGTTGATGGGGCCGAACTTTTCTTCGTATTTTGCGATTGCCTCGCAGTATTCCTCGTATTTATTTTCAAGATAGCTCCTGGCCTCGGGGCAGTCGTGAATATCGAGATAAAGGATAGTATCGTATACAGATATGCCGATGGCAGCTATATGGCGAAGGAGGGAGTATCTGTCGCCCGTCATCTGTACTGACATTGGGAGCACTCCTTTCTTCTGCAGGGGGTAGGGTAGAAGGGGAGATCGAGCTCCTTGAAGATGGTGCCGTTTGCAAGAGCCGTATGGGGATCGTAAAGGTCCTTCCATTGCTGCAGGGGAGAGTAGACCATAGCAATGGGAGCTTCTCTTTTGAGGTATCCGTTGTCACTGCCGCAGGTGCCTTTTCTCTGGGGGCAGGTATTTCTTCTCTGGCAGGAGCGGGAAGGAGAGACGGGAGCTCTGTTGCAGGAGACTGTGGATATATCGTTTCTTGTGTTCTGAGAAAAACCACATCCGCAGTTTTTTGTATAGGGATAGGTGTTTTCGTTTCTGTGGTTCAATCTGTTTCGTCCTTTCTTTGGAAAGTCTTGAGCCGTGGCTCAATAGCAGTATATGAAGGGATCGGTAAAATGACAAGGAATGGACGGGCTCTGCTTTTGTAATTTATCAATATACAAAAAATTCCGATATTATTGACAACGATTTGAACACGTTATATAATTGAACGTGTATAAGACTGAATGTATTTCAGGCTTGATAATATTTTTTAAAAGAGGAAACAATGGCAAGGCGCAGAGTAAACACAACGAAGCACGAGATAGTGCAGGCGGCAATGAAGGCATTCGTCGAGCAGGGATATTCTGCAACGTCCATACGCTCCATAGCGGCGGAGCTGGACGTGAACCCGGGTCTGATGATATACTACTTTCCCACCAAGGAGCATCTGCTGGCGGTGCTGGTGGAAATGCTGTGCGATTTTCAGTGGAAGCTGATGGAGAGAGAAGCAGACGAGGGCTACAGCTCTGTAATGGCGATCTGCCTTGAGCTTACGTCAATAGCAAGCGCCTGCGAGAGTGACCCCATAATAAAGGATTTCTTCCTTTCCTCATATTCCTCGCCCATGTGCCTTGATATTATCCGCAAAAACGATGAAGAAAGGGCAAAGAAGGTCTTTGCAAAGTATTGTCCTGATTGGACAGACGAGCAGTATGCCGAGGCGGAGGCGCTGTGCTCGGGGATAGAGTATGCCACTCTTATGACGGTAGGAACACCCGTAGCACTTGAAACGAGGATAACGGGTGCTCTTGAAAGCATACTTGGTATATACAAAATACCCGAAGAATTAATACGCCAAAAGATAAACAAGGTATTTTCCATGGATTATAAGAGCCTCGGAAAGCGAGTTTTTGCCGATTTCCGAAGCTACGTTGAGTCTTCAAGCAAGCATATGTTTGAGTGACGGATGAAATAAAAAAATAATATATACGATCAAGCGGAGGAAACAATGAAAACGAAAAAGCGAATAACGAACCGCATACTCAGCCTTGTGCTCAGCATTGTGATGGTAGTATCTGTGCTGCCGATGAATATTCTCACGGTGAGTGCGGCAGAAACCACCGAGCCTGCCCCGGTCTGCGACTGCGGCACGGATGATCCCGCGATCCACGCCACCACCTGTGCGGTGTATGTGGCTCCTGAGAATCCCGTGTGCAGCTGTGCGGAAGCCTGCGGGGTGGAGACCCAGAATTTCTGGTGCGATGTCTGCGGCTTTGACTATGCCAAATGCACCGGCACCGATACGGCTGTGGTTTATGCGGATGAGGACTACACCTACGATGCGGCCACCAACACCTATACCGTCTACACCGCAGACGGCCTGTTCGCGGTGGCGGAGCTGGTGAATGACGGTGATTACTCTGCCAACATCACCCTGGCAGCGGACATCGTCCTCAATGAAAACCTGGCCGATAAGGTCACCGTGGCTGAGGACGGCACCTTTTCCGCCGATGATTCTGTGAGGAAATGGACACCCATTGGGGGAGCTGGCGGGGGCCAATACAAAGGCACCTTTGACGGCGGCAACCATACCATCACGGGCCTGTATTCCGTTCTTACCGGCTCCGGCTACAGCAGCCTGATCGGCTTCCTTGCCGAAGGGGCCACGGTGAAAAATGTAAAGATCCATGATTTCCGCCTGTACGGCAGGGGTGGCGGTACCGTTGTAGGCCTGAACCGGGGCAAGGTCAGCGGCTGCAGCATCAGCGGTTCCGGCATCTTCGTCTGCGCGGTTGACATATCATCTACATCTACTTATTTCGGCGGCATTGTTGCTTTCAATTACGGAACGGTCGAGAACTGCAGCAGCAGCGCCGACCTGTATTTCAAGGGAACAGGTTATTTCGGCGGTATTGTCGGTACAGCCAATTCCGGCAGTTCCGTTACCGGCTGCTATAGCAGCGGTACCCTGGAAGCGGAATGCGTTGACACCCTTAATGTGGGCGGCATTGTTGGCAACCCCTATGGCGATATCACCGACTGCCATAACAGCGGTGATGTGTACGTCAGAAATACAGCAAGCAATACGGCCGTGAATGTCTATGTTGGCGGCATTGCCGGAAAATTCAGCGGTAACGCTTATTCCGAAGAATGCGGTAACATCACTTGCTGCAGCAACAGCGGCAGTGTGGAAGTGGTACATGATTCCACAGGTTCGCGTGCCCAGATCTATGTGGGCGGCATTGTGGGCCAACTTTCCTACGCCTCCGTCACCGGCTGCTATAACACCGGCAGCCTGAAAGCGGAGAATCGATCCGAAAACGCCAGCACTATGTATGCCTGCGGCATTGGCTATAGCGACAACAGCACCGTCACCGGCTGCTACAACACCGGCAGCGTGGAAAGTGACAAAGCCAGTTCTGCCATTAGGCGCGGCGGCACCGGTACAGACTGCTACTACCTTGACGGCTGCGTGAAAAGCGGCGAGAACGTGGACAGCGCAATCGAAGGCATCACCGCCAAGACCGAAGCGCAGTTTGTCTCCGGTGAGGTTGCCTACCTCTTAAACGGCGACCAGTCCACCATCACCTTCAAGCAGACTCTGCTCACCGATGCCTACCCCGGCTTCACCGGCGGCACTGTGTATCAGGTAGAGAACTGCAAAGAAGAACCGGTTTACTCCAATACCAACGAAAACATTGACCACAACTATGTGGGTGCAGAAACCGCGAAACCCACTTGTTACGCGGTCGGTAAGATGACCTACACATGTGACGTCTGCGGCGACAGCTATGAAGAAGAAATCAAAGCCTACCATGATGGAAACCTGGAATATCATGCGGCGAAGGATCCTGTCGACTGTGCAACCCCCGGTAACGTCGAGCATTGGTATTGCCCCGGCTGTGATGG
>SVTD01000033.1 GCA_015063955.1 Oscillospiraceae bacterium
TAGCGAGCTAATAAAATCGACCGCACATTTTTTGCTTTTTGTCAAGCCTTTTTCTAATATTTTTCAAAAAAACAACCGAGTCCATTTTTGAACTCGGTTGTTTTTTAACTTAATGACATTGGCCTCGGCGGATCTTTTATTTTTTAAATTCAGGTTATCGGGGAGATTACCTACTTTCTTTAGAAAAAGAAAGTAGCAAAGAAACCTCAAAAAGACAAAGATAACAAAAAGGCAAAAGCCGACGCTTTAGGGTAAAAACCCGAAAATAAACTTGTTCATTTTCGGGTTTTTACCCTAAAGCGTTGGCTGGCGCTGTAAGCGCCGCAGGGCTTTGCCCTGCAACTTTTGCCTTGTAAAGTTCAGCTACACCAATAGCTTAAAGTTTTTTGGAGTGCAGAACCTTTTTTTCAAAAAAGGTTTTGCGTCCCCGGATTCCCACATCAACTCTTCATTTTTCCACGGGGGCTGTTATGAGGGTGGCGATATCCTTTGAGAAATTCTTCACGGTGAACCACACGGATTTTTTCTCAAAATAATCTCCGCTCTTTTCGTTCTTTGCCTTTTCATCAACTATCTCATCCATAGTGCCCTCGAATACCACGTTATCACAAAGGCGCTTTTCCAGCTCCTTGATGGTCATAAACTTATCGATACCGAGAGCGTAAAGCACGAATTCGATGCAGATGAAGGCATCCTTTTTCTTAAAGGGCTTTTTGAACCAATAGGCAAGGGCTGAAAAATAATTGTACTTATACTGATCGGGGGTCTGCTTGAAGCTTGCTATGCGCGCCATTACCTTATCGTACTCGCTGTCCTCAAGAGGGATAGCGCAGACCTTTACGGGAACCTTCTTCTCGCTGATAAAATATCTGGAGGGAAGCTCGATGACGAAGCCTCCCACAAAGGGAGTATTCTGATATTTCCTTGCAAAGGAATACATCTTATCGAGAGTGGGTGTTTCGGAAATTGCAACGTGGCTGAATTTATACCTTGTGAATTTCCTGATAAACGCCGAGGTCTTATAGTTCGACGCCAAAAACACCACGTAAACGTTCTTCATTTTTTTGTTTCCTTTCGAAATCCTATCAGCCCTCGACTGCGTTTTCATCAAGGGTAACGAACTTGGTATATCTGCCAAGCCAGCCCATATTTACAGTACCCGTTGAGCCGTGACGGTTTTTGGCAACGATAACCTCCGCCGTGCTTTGGGGGGCATCCTTATCCTTATTATAGTACTCGTCTCTGTAGAGGAACATTACGATATCCGCATCCTGCTCGATAGCACCTGAATCTCGAAGGTCTGAAAGCATGGGGCGGTTGCCCTGTCTTGACTCGGCGCCTCGGTTAAGCTGCGCACAGCAGATAACGGGAACGTTCAGCTCCTTTGCCATAAGCTTGAGGTTTCGGGAAATTTCCGTAACCTCCTGTACTCGGTTATCGCGCTTGAGCTCGGACTGCATAAGTCCCAGGTAGTCTACTACCACAAGGCCGCGATCCTTGACTCTCCTCAGCTTTGACATCATACCGGATACGGTGATGCCGGAGGTATCGTCGATAAGGATACGGGTCTCCGAAAGCTCGCTTGCCGCGTGGGCAAGGCGCTGCCACTCATCGTCTGAAAGCTCACCGGAGCGGAGCTTCATATTATCCACCAGCGCTTCTCCCGAAAGAAGACGGGTAACGAGCTGCTCTGCCGACATCTCCAGAGAGAAGATGCAAACGGCCTTTCCCGTTCTCTTTGCCGCAGAAACCGCAAGGTTCAGAGCAAATGCTGTTTTACCCATACCGGGGCGGGCACCCACGAGAACAAGGTCGGATTTACCCATTCCGACGATCATTTTATCAAGGGAGGAAAAGCCCGTCTGCATACCGAGGGTCTCTTCCTTATTCGTTGCAAGGAGCTGGAGATGGGAATACACGTTGATAAGGGCATCCTTGATCTCCACGAAATTCTTGTTTTCTCTCTGCTCGGCGATGCCGTATATCTTGGCCTCTGCCATCTCAACAAGCTTCTGCGCCTCGTCCTCCTCGGCATAGGAGGCATCGGTGACCTCCTCGCAGGCATCGATAAGAGAACGAAGGATCGCCTTATCTCTGACGATATTGGCATAGTCCTTGATATTTGTGGCTGTGGGTACCGTTTCCGCAATCAGGCGGACGTATTCCTTTCCGCCTGCCTCGTCATAGACGCCCTGATGAACGAGCTCGTCAATAAGGGTGACCACGTCTATATTCTTGCTTCTGATATACATTCCCTGCATACAGGAATAGATGCTTTTATGCTCCTCGAGATAGAAATCGTCGGAGGAGATTATACCCGCAACTATATCAAGAGCCTGAGGGTCTATGAGGATGGATCCGAGAACAGACTGCTCCGCCTCAAGGGAAAAGGGCAGCTTTCTGTCTAACTGATTATTCATATCATTCACAAACGATAAGGTTGATCTTGCCTACGATCTCGGGATAGAGCTTAACGTCAAGAGTGTAGGAGCCGAAGGCCTTGATAGCGCCCTCTGATACGATCTTACGCTTATCGATCTCGATTCCCGCCTGCTCCTTAAGAGCCTTTGCAACGTCGGCAGTTGTGATGCTGCCGTAAAGTCTTCCGTCAGCACCTGCAGTTGCCTTGATCTTTACGGTAACGCCCTGAAGCTTCTCCTGTGTTGCGCGAGCCTCTGCCTTTTCCTGCTCGATCTTAAACTTTCTTGCATCCTCTTTGTTCTTTGCATCCTGGAGAGCCTTTGCATCTGCCTCAATGGCAAGCTTTCTGGGGAAAAGGAAGTTTCTTGCGTATCCGTCGGAAACGTTTACGATCTCATCCTTTTTGCCCTGACCCTTTACATCCTTTAAAAGCATTACTTTCATTACTTTTTATCTCCTTTATCCTGATTATTTTCGTTAAGATAGCTGTCTATGGCAGCCTTCAGCATATCTGCAGCCTCGAGAGCCGTTATGCCCTCAAGCCTTGTTCCTGCGGAATCGAAATGTCCGCCGCCCTTCAGCTTTTCGAGAAGGAGCTGAACGTTTATGGTTCCCGTTGAACGGGCTGAGATATGGACCTCGTTACCGATGGGAACGATGGCAAAGGATGCCTTTACGCCCTCAACGGTGAGTAGCTTATCCGCTGCCTTTGCCGCAGGGATCTTATCCTTGAAGGTGCATTCTCCCTCGGCTGTTGCGATGGCGGCAATATCGCGGTAGATTTCTACGTTTGAATGGAATTTCAGCTCGCGCTGGAAATCTGCGAGCTCTGTTTTGAAGAGCTCCTGTACCTCGCCGACGTCAGCGCCGCGGCCTCTGAGATAGAGGGCTGCGGAGAAGGTACGGGTTCCCGTATTCTTCGTGAACTGATTGGTATCAAGGAGGATTCCCGCCATCATCATATTTGCCTCGCTTGAAAGGAGGGCATCCTGAGGAAGCACCTGCTCAAGCATTTCCGCAACGAGCTCACTTGCCGCCGACGCCGCAGGCTCGATATAGGTGATAAGGGGGGCTCTTTCATAGTCCGCAGTTTTTCTGTGGTGGTCCACAACGCATACCCTCGTGCAATGATCGGCAAGAGCCGTACATTCAAACTGCATTCTGTTATTTACGTCAGCAATGATAAGAAGGGTATCGGATTCTATAAGATCCATTGCGCTGTCGCTGTCAATGAAAACGCTCTTATAGTCCTTTTCCCTGCCCATCCATTCCCGGCAGCGGTCAAGGTTCGGATCCTTGAAATCCGTTACGATATTAACGGGCACGCCGCAGAACATACAAAGCCTTGCAAGACCCACACAGGCGCCGAAGGCATCGAAATCTGCATATTTGTGGCCCATAATGATAACGTTTGAGGAAGAGGAGATGCAGGAGACCAGCTCGTTTGCCACGACTCTTGCCTTGACCTTCGTTCTCTTCTGGGGGATCTTGGTTTTTCCGCCGAAGATATCAACGGAGCTGTCAGTCTTGACGACCGCCTGGTCACCGCCTCGCTGGAGAGCCGTATCAAGGGCAGACTGAGCCGCCTTTTCGCGCTCAAGGGGGGTTCCCTCCATAGCACAAACGCCCATGGAAACGGTCAGGGGGATGCTGTTGGTTCCCACTCGGATATCTCTGATCTTATCGAGAATATCAAAGCCGTTTTTCGTAAACTCCGAAAGATGGCTTCTCTCGAAGAGCATAATATACTTATCCTGCTGATATTCCTTGAGAACAGCACCTGAGGATGTCGCCCATTCGCGAAGCTTCTTTTCCGTCTCACCGGAGGCGCTTCTGTAGTCCTCCTGCTCGTAGTTAAGAAGCTCGTCAAGGTTGTCCACCGTAATGTAGGCAACGGCGCTTTCCTTACCACGAAGGGTCTCGACCTCGCTGTCGTACTCCGTAACGTCGTGAAGGATAAAGACCTTATAGGCTCTCATATCGCCGCCCTCGGAGGTGTAGCTGACGGGGGCGTAGCGTCTTTCCTGAGCGCCGAGACGGATATCTCCCTCCTCGCCCTCAAGGGTGGAAAACAGCTCGGAGAATTTACGGGAGCGGCTCTCACCGAAAAGCCTTGCCGCCTCCTTATTGCACCAGATGATCCTGTCGGAATCCTCGGGAAGGATAAAGGCGGGATAGGGCAGGTCCACAACGGCACCTGCAAGAACTGAGACGGTTTCGGGTGCGGGGGTGCGCTTCTTTTTCAAAAGAGCGCTTTTCCGGATGATATAATATGCCGCCGTGCAGGCTACCAGCACAGCAACGGAAAATACCCCAACAAAAGCAGGATGAACGCTTGTGAACATAAACAGCGCCGTATCAAATATTATGACTATCACGGCCATGGCACAGGTTATGAGAAGATCAAGGGTGGCAAATATGCCCGATTGTTTGTTTTTCATACCGCTTTCTTCCTTTCTTTTATACTTTCGGACCTTTTCAGTCCTCCTTCGTTTCCTTCTTTCTTGAAGCGATCGCCCTATATATCGTATAGATGCAGCCAAACATTGCCATTATTCCGATAAAGGAAACGGGTGACATAAAGATCATAAACACAACTGCAATTATGATCATAACCCTGCCGCCGCCCGCAAGCCCTTTTCTGAGGATACCCTCTCTGCCGAGGATGTAATTGAATCCCGCAACGGCACAGGCAGGCATAAGGATATATGCAAGATTTACGGCAGAATAAGCAATGACCGATGCCTCAGTTACAAAATAGCTGACGGCAAGGGACAGAATATAGATAATGCTTGCAGGAACGGATACGGTGATGCTATAGCTCTTTTTTGCAAAGAGCGCGCCGATACCGAAAAGCCCTGCAAGGAGCTTAAAGGCTCTTGCGATGACGTAAGCGATTGCCTCGCAGGTAACAACGATGACCGCAGGGAGGATCATAACGGCAGTTTCCATAAGAGCTGTGACTGCCTCCCCGGGCAAAGAATAGATCTCACCGTCTGCCGAGGGGAGCTTCATTGCAGAAAATATCTCCTCAAGGCTCTGCTTTACATCTGCGCCGAAGGCACTGTAGCATTCCTTGAGGGAGCCCTCGTAAAGCTCGGCGACGGACACTGTAAGCAGTGCGCCCATGGCAAGCAGCACACCGACAGTGAGAGCGGCAACGGTTACGGAAAGTCCCCTCTCCGTAAAGGCACAGTATGCAAGGATAACTCCGAGGGGCACGAAGAAAAGAGAGCAAAGGCTGAGCATCACGTCTCCCGACATAAGGAGTGCCGCCCCGAAGGAAAGGGGCAGGCAAAGCCAGGGTATAAAGCCTCTGACTGATGAGAGAAGGAGCGCAAAGGTGCACCCCGCAAGTCCCGTGCAGAGAATTCCGCCAAATCCCACAGCCGTAATTGCCGACAGCACGACTGTTACGAGAAGCACGGCTATTATCATAGGCACGCCCGGGCGGTGAAGAGACTGCCTTCCCTCCCAGAGCGGATATTTTACGTTTTCCATTTATATTCCACCGATCGATTTTTACAGATAGGTATACATTTAACATTGTACCACCAAACGCCTCTTTTGTCAAAGATTATTTTAAATACCAAGTGTTTTTGGAAAAGCAGTTGCCAAAACACAAAAAAGGTAATATAATTATAGGGAATATATATAAAAACCGCGAAAGGTGATATACATATGACAGTAGATCTTTCCCCCGTATTCAAGGATAAAAGGGTCATCCTGCTTGGAGCGGGCGTATCAAATATGCCTCTTGCCCGAATGCTTTCCGAAATGGGGGCAAAAATCGAGGTCAGAGATAAGAAAACTCTCGAAGAGCTTGGCGCGACAGGAGAGGAGCTCGTCTCCCTCGGTGCCGATCTTGTTCTCGGCGACGAATATCTCTCTGAGATGGAGGGCGACTTCGTATTCCGCTCTCCGGGATTCCGTCCCGACATCCCCGTTCTCGAGTCTGCAAGGGCGAAGGGTATCTGTGTGACGGGCGAGATGGAGATGTTTATAGACCGTGCTCCCTGCCCCGTTATCGGTATTACGGGAAGCGACGGCAAGAGCACCACTACCACTCTCGTTTCAAAGATCCTTGAGGAAAACGGCGAAAGAAGGGTGTTCCTCGGCGGAAATATCGGCGAGCCTCTTCTTCACCGAGTTGGCGATATGGACGAGGATTCCATCGCCTGCGCCGAGCTTTCAAGCTTTCAGCTTATGACTGTAAAATCCCCCGTTACCGTTGCGGTGATAAAGAACGTTACTCCCAATCACCTTAACTGGCACACGGGTATGGATGAATATATCGAGGCTAAGGCGAAGATCCTCAAGGGTGCAAAAAAGGCAGTGCTCAACTACGACGACGAGGTCTGCCGTACACTGGCTGAAAAGTGCGAATGCCCCGTTATGTGGTTTTCAAGAAGCCCTATCCCCGAGGACGTGCTTCTTTCAAGCCTTGGCGGCGTATATCCCCGTGACGGCTATATCGTAGTATACTGCGGCGGACGCGAGGAAAGGGTAGTTGCCCTTGAGGATATACTTCTCCCCGGCGACCATAATATCGAAAACTATTCCACGGCAATTGCGGCGACCATCGACTATGCAACGGCAGAGGACGTAGCAAAAGTTGCTTCAACCTTTGGCGGAGTACGCCACCGTCTTGAGCTTGTTCGCGAAAAGGAAGGCGTTAAGTTCTACAACAGCTCCATCGACTCCTCCCCCACCCGAACTGCTGCGGCAATTTCCGCTCTTTCCTGCCCCATCCGCATCATCTGCGGCGGATACGACAAGAATATCCCCTTCGAGCCTCTGGCAGATGCTCTTGTAAACTGCAAAAATATCAGAACCGTGGTGCTCACGGGAGCTACTCTTGAAAAGATAAAGGATTCTCTTCTCTCTCATCCCGATTTCGAAAAGTCCGGCATTGAGCTTATAGAGAAAAAGGACTTCACAGAGGCGGTCATCGCCTGCGCAGACAGCGCCGATGCCGGCGACTGCGTTCTTCTCTCCCCCGCCTGCGCAAGCTTTGACGCATTCCCCAATTTCGAAGTTCGCGGCGAGAGATTCAAGGAGATCGTAGCAGGACTGTAAGATATGTATGCAAAGGACTTTTTTTGAAAAAGTCCTCTGCACTATAAAAAACTTTATAAAGGAAAATATATGTATACTGCTAAAGAAATAATAGAAAAGCTCGTACCCATAATGTCTGTTTCGGGCTACGAGGAAAGAGGCAGAGAGGAGCTTATTGAGGCTTATTCCGAGCCCTTCGATGAGTATATTCCCCATTTGTCGGGAACTCATATTTTTGTAAAAAGATGCAATAAAGAAAACGCGCCCCGCATAATGATCGACGCCCATTTCGATGAGATCGGTATGATCGTGACCGATATTCTTGACGGCGGCTTCCTCTCAGTTGCAAACATCGGCGGTCTTGACAGACGCATCATGCCTGCGGCAGAGGTGCTTATCTACGGAAAGGAAACGATCTACGGAGTAATCGTTTCCACCCCGCCCCATCTTCAGGCCCCCGGCGACAGCAAGAAGGTTCCGAAGATCGACGGGATAAGGATCGACACGGGCTATACAAAGGAAAAGCTTTCCGAGATCGTTGAGATCGGCACTCCCATAGGCTTTTACGAAAAGCCCGTAATGCTCGGAGAAAAGAGAATGGCATCCCGCAGCCTTGACAACAAGGCCTGCTGCGCGGCGGCTTACCTTGCGGCGGCGGCACTCCGTGCCGAGGATATGGCGGCAGATCTTTACGTTACCCTTTCCGCCCGCGAGGAGGCAACTATGGCAGACGGTGCGTCAAGCTCTGCATACGCTATCCTTCCCGATGTTGCAATCGTTACTGACGTTACCTTTGCAACCGCCCCCGGAGTAAAGGCAGAGGAATCAGGCAAATTCGGCTCAGGCCCCGTTATCTCCCTTTCAGCCGTTACCGACCGCCCCTTGACTGACGCGCTCATTGATATGTGCAAGGACAGCGAGATCCCCTACGGCGTCACCGTTGATGCAACGAACACGGGTACTAACGCAACCATGCTCACCCTTGTGGGAGACGGCATCCCCGTAGCAGTTGTCAGCGTGCCCATCGGCTCTATGCACACCTACAACGAAACCGTAGATCTTTCCGATATTGAAAACGCAGCCCGCCTTTTTGCAAAGGCAGTTTGCTCAAAGGATATTTTTGAGAAGGGAGAGGACAGATATGTGTAAGACAAAGGGCTTTGACCTTCTCGAAAAGCTTTGTAATATCTTCGGCCCCTCGGGATGCGAGGACCCCGTAGCAAAGGCGATACTTGAAAATATCGAGGGATGCTACGACGAGCTGATCCCCAACCGCTGCTGCGGTGTTATCGCGCATATCAAGGGCAACAAAAAGAGCGACAAGCGCCTTATGCTCTCCGCTCATATGGACGAGGTGGGATTTATGATAAAGTCCATCTCCGACGACGGAACTTTAAAGGTTGCCTCCATGTGCGGCGGTGATACGCGAATTATGGCAGGCAGAAGAGTGGTTATCAGCCGCGACGGAGAAAAAACGGTGCGCGGAGTGTTTGCTCTGAAGCCCATCCATCTTCTGAAGGGCGACGAATTCGATTCTGCCGCTACAATGGACGAGCTTTATCTCGACATCGGCGCCGCCGACCGCGAGGAGGCTGAAAAGCTTGTATCTGTGGGCGATTATGCCACCTTTGAAAGCGATTTCGTCCGATTCGGCGAGGAAGGCCGAATGATAAAGGCAAAGGCCATCGACGACCGCGCGGGATGCGCCATTATGTGCGATCTTATGAAGGAGCTTTATCCTGTGCGGGATACTATCCCCTTCGATATGTATTTTGCATTCACCTGCCGCGAGGAGCTGGGAATCTCGGGAGCAAGAACCGCGGCTCACCTTATCGATCCCACCCACGCGCTGATATTTGAGTCCACCGCAGTTGCGGATATATGCGGCTCAGCTCCCCATACAACAGTTGCACAGCAGGGTGACGGCCCCGCCATCTCCCTTATGGACCGCTCCACCATCTACGACAAGGGTCTGACCGACCTTCTCTTCAAGGTTGGAAAGGAGGAGGACATCCCCTGCCAGATCAAGAAATATATTTCAGGCGGAAACGATGCGGGACATATCCATAAGAGCCGCGCAGGAGTCAAGTGCGCCGTTATGAGCATCCCCTCCCGCTACATCCACACCGCATCAAACGTTATCCGTGCAGAGGACTTTACCTCCACCTACCGCCTCGCCCTTGCGGCAATCAAGAAGCTTTCAGAAGGAGTTAACTAAAATGGTTAAATATATCAAAGACCTTGTGAAGATACTTTCCGTATCGGGTCACGAGGAGAAAATTGCAGACTACATCGCAGAGAAGATGAGCCCCTATTTTGACGAGGTATATAAGGATACCCTCGGCAACCTTATCTGCCATAAGAAGGGTATGGGTAAAAAGCTTATGATGTGCGCCCATATGGACGAGATCGGCTTTATCGTGACCTATATCGAAGACGACGGCTACGTTCGCTTTGCCCCCATCGGCGGCATAAGCTTTGCCGCAGCCGCATACTCTGAGGTAGTGTTCGAAAACGGTCGCGTCGGCGTTATCGTTCCCGAAAGCGAGGTAAAGCCCGCGGATTATAAGGCAGACAGCTTCGTTGTAGACCTCGGCGCAAAGACTAAAAAGGAGGCTGAGCGCCTTTGCAAGATCGGCGACACCTTTGCAGTTCGCCCCTCCGTTACTTCTCTTGCAGGGGGCAGACTTTGCGGCCGTCCCCTTGACGATAAGATCGGCTGCGCTATCCTTATGGCGGCGGCTGAGAAGAGCGACTCCTTCAAGAACGACGTAACCTTCGTGTTCACCGTTCAGGAGGAGGTCGGCATCCGCGGCGCACGTACCGCGGCATTTGCCGTAAAGCCCGATTTCGGAGTTGCCCTTGACGTGACCGCAACGGGAGACGCAAAGGGCGCAAAGCCCATGGCAGTAAAGCTTTCCGGCGGAGCGGCCATCAAGATAAAGGATCAGTCCGCCATCTGCGACGTTACCCTCGTTGAAAAAATGAAGACCCTCGCAAAGGATAATAAGATCCCCTATCAGCTTGAGATACTCCCCTTTGGCGGTACGGACACAGCATCCATGCAGCTTGCAGGCGAGGGATGCCGCGCAGGATGCATCTCCATTCCCACAAGATACATCCATTCCGCAGTTGAGACCGTCTGCGAAAAGGACGTAAAGGCGGCAATCGACCTCACCGTTGCCCTCTGCTCCTGTAGCCTCTGAAAGATATATTGAAATTTTAAACGGTACGTGATATACTGTTTATATAAATATTAAAACAAAAGGAGAAAACCACCAATGGCAAACAGATTTGTTCTTAACGAAACTTCCTACCACGGCAAGGGCGCTATTGCCTCCATTGCTGACGAGATCAAGGCACGCGGCTTCAAGAAGGCCTTCGTGTGCTCAGACCCCGATCTTGTAAAGTTCGGTGTGACTGCAAAGGTAACTGCAGTTCTCGAGGCAGCAGAGATCCCCTATTCCATCTACTCCGATATCAAGCCCAATCCCACCATCGAAAATGTTCAGGGCGGAGTTGAAGCCTTCAAGTCTGAAGAGTGCGACTGCATCGTAGCTGTTGGCGGCGGCTCCTCCATGGATACCGCAAAGGCTGTCGGCATCATCATCACAAACCCCGAATTCAGCGACGTTCGCTCCCTTGAGGGTGTTGCTCCCACAAAGGAAAAGTGCGTTCCCATCATCGCAGTTCCCACAACTGCAGGTACTGCGGCTGAGGTTACGATCAACTACGTTATCACAGACGCTCAGAACAACCGCAAGATGGTTTGCGTAGACGTTCACGATATTCCCGTAGTGGCAGTTGTTGACCCCGATATGATGGCAACAATGCCTAAGGGTCTCTGCGCGGCAACCGGTATGGATGCTCTTACTCACGCTATTGAGGGCTATATCACCAAGGGTGCCTGGGAAATGAGCGATATGTTCCACCTGAAGGCTATCGAGATCATCGCAAAGAGCCTTCGCGCAGCAGTTAACGGCTGTGAGTGCGGACGCGAGGGCATGGCTCTCGGTCAGTACATCGCAGGTATGGGCTTCTCAAACGTAGGTCTCGGCATCGTTCACTCCATGGCTCATACTCTCGGTGCACTTTACGATACACCTCACGGTGTTGCAAACGCTATCATCCTTCCCACAGTAATGGAATATAACGCTCCCGCAACGGGTGAGAAGTACCGCGATATCGCAAAGGCTATGGGCGTTGAGGGCGTAGACGCTATGACCCTTGACGAGGCGAGAAAGGCTGCCATCGACGCAGTTCGCGCACTGTCTGCCGACGTTGGAATCCCCGCAGACCTTAAGGAGATCGCAAAGGCAGAGGATCTCCCCTTCCTCAGCCAGTCTGCATACGACGACGCTTGCCGTCCCGGTAACCCCCGCGAAACAAGCGTTGAGGAAATCGCAGAGCTCTTTAAGTCTCTTATGTAATTCGAATCCGAAAAAACGTGAGCACCCCTCGGTGCTCACGTTTCTTTTTTGTCGTTATTTTATCATCAGGAGCTTTGATCCAGCCGTCCGCTGCATCAAATTTCATAATGCATTTGAGTATCAGACGCATTATCTGTCCGTTTATACCTCTGCCACCAACTTGGCGATATATCAAAGCTTATAATAAATCCCGGAATCAGCTTCAATGCCGCAATGCTTTTTTTCGTAATACAAAGCCTGAATCTTCATATAAGTATGTAAAAAAAGGGGTATAAATTCGGGTTTATCGAACAGTTTACGGACTAACATTGTCGTAGGGGCGACCATTGGTCGTCCGTACATCTGCAAGTGAGGCTTACTTTAAAATTCGGGTTTGTCGGGGAGATAAAGGTGAACGTTATAAAGCCTTCCCCGATGGAAGGACCCGCGTAGCGGGGGGATCCGTCTTGATTCGGGGGAAGGCTTTGGTGCAAATCCCATCTTTAGCTTATCAAATTTTTGTTTGAAGCTCACCGATAATCCCGAATTTGAAGACCGGTTCGCGTGCAGATGGCGGGAGCAGCAAGCAGCTCCCCTACGATGGGGTGAGTACGAACATACCGACAATCCTTATATATACCCCTCCTTTTCAAAGTTTTTTGGGAGTGCCCGCGGACATTCAAAATCGCTTAATTCTTTCGTTACCTTGTCCGCTCTGACTTCGCGCTTTACGCGAAGTCCCATATTTAATCTGACTTTTTCAAAAAAGTCCTTTGCATCATCCCCCCGTTCCTCCTCCCCGACAAACCCGGATATATACTATCCATTTTACACAGTATAACGAAAAAAACGCAAAAGGCTGTCGCTTTCGCGACAGCCTGAAATATTATTTTTCAACCTTGATACGGTTCTTTTTTGAAGCTTTTAAGATGATCAGTCCCACCACGAGCACTGCAGGGAAAGCGGTAGCCACAAGAAGTCCCGTTTTAAGATTACCGCCCATCATCTCGGAAATTCCTCCCACCATGGCAGGGCTCACCATTGCACCAAGGTCACCTGCAAGGGCAAGGAAAGCAAACATTGCAGTTCCGCCCCTCGGACAATGCTTTGAGGAAATGCTGATGGAGCCGGGCCACATTATACCGACTGCAAGACCGCAAAGGGCGCAGCCGCAAAGTCCAAGCACGGGAAGGGCTGCAAGGGACGCCAGAAGATAGCAACCGGCGCACATTGCACCGCAGACAAGCATAACGCTGCTGAGGTTGAGCTTTTCGCTGAACTTACCGTAGAGCATACGGGATATACCCATAAACATAGCAAAAAGGCAAGGGCCGGCAAGATCGCCTACGGTTTTCGATACGTTCAGCGCGGATTCGCAAAACGCAGATGCCCACTGAGCCATGGTAGCCTCAGATGCACCGGAGCAGACCATAAGAAGGATCATAAGCCAGAAGATGGGAGTCTTTAATAGGCCCCTGATCCCAAGGCTTTCTCCGTCCTCAACGAGACGCTCGATAGGACAGCTTATAAAGTTGAAGGTATTGATAAGAGGCACGAGCGCCCAGATCAACGCAAGTATCCTCCAGTTCTCTACACCGAATATTACGAAAAAGAGGGTGGAGCCGAGAATAACGCTCATTGCGCCCCAGCAATAGAAGGAATGAAGCAGACTCATCATTCCGTCCTTGTTTTCAAAGGGACAGGCCTCAACGATGGGGCTGACGAGAACCTCAATAAGTCCGCTGCCTATAGAATAAAGCACCACCGCGATCAGTATTCCCACAAAGGGCGAGGGTAAAAGGTCGGGGAGGAACGTCATAAGTACAAGGCCCAGAGCCGATACCACCTGCGATGCTACAACACAGGCGCGGTAACCTATCTTATCGGCAAATTTGGTAGCCGCAAGGTCAACAATGAGCTGTGTCAGATAGAAGACCAGTGGAATAAGAGCGATCTTATCAAGGGATATTCCGTAGCTTCCCTTGAAGGTCAGAAAAAGAAGGGGTGCGAAATTTGCAGTTATTGCCTGTGTAACAAAGCCGAGATAACAGGCTATCAGCGTCTTTTTGTACTTTTTTTGATTTGTCATACCGATACCTCTGAAGCAGGTCGAAATTTCTTGCTTAATTATATCACCGCAGACCAAACAATAAAGCCACAAAAACGCCAAGGTTTTGTACTATTTACCCATAACGGCGGTTTTGCCGGGTGTGTAGCCGTATCTTTTCTTATACTGCCTGGAAAAATAGCTGACGGAATTGAATCCGCAGGCATAGCTGACCTCCTGAAGGGTATGAGTGCTCTCGCAAAGCATCTGATGCGCCATATCCAGCCTGTACCGGATCAGCGCCTCCACCGGCGAGCATCCCATGTATGCCTGAAAGCACCGCCCCGCCTCGCTTCGGCTGATGTCCGCAGCCCTTGCAATATCCTCAAGAGTAACGGGGGATGCATAATTCTCATAAATGAACGTCAGCATCTTCTGGAGGCGGATCTGATTATTTATCTGTATGCGCGTGGCCTCAGCACTTGAAAGGTTCTCGAAATTGCAGAAAATATACTCAAATATCAGGCTGATGCTGCGCAGAACGGCAAGCTCGTAGCACTTCCCCTGCTCATCCATATGCCTGTATATATCTTTTATCAGACGGTTCACTTCTTTATGTGCGGGATCTCCGGAGCGAAAAACAACGAAAGGCAGAGAATCACAGCTTGCTATGGGCAGTATGTATTTCTGATAAACGGTACCTGATTCGGCAGCTAACAGCGCACCTGAAAAAACGATATTCGGCATTGGATCGGGAATCTCACCGGAGACCTGTTTGATTGAGTGAAGCATATTTTTGTTGACGAATACGCTGTCGCCTGCCTCCAGAATAATGTGATGACCGCCGACGAGATAGTCCAGAACGCCGTACTCAGCCGTAGCGATCTCAAAATCGGGATGCCAGTGAATCGGCCCCTCCCGGTCGGGAAGAGTTGCCAGCTCATCATGAAAATAGGTTATGGGAAACTCTGTGGCTCTGTGAGGGATCTGCTCCCTCAGCTGATGATCGAGAATTATAGGCATTCAAATACACCTCTGACTGTTTTATCTGCATTATGAGATATTATACCATAACAGCACGTATTATTCTACACAAAAAATAAAAGGAGCCGAAAACAAGAGAAAAGTGAAGAGGTCCCTCTTCACTCTTCACTTCAGTCTGTCGAAAAAGCCGCGAACAAAAGACAGATCAAGAATAGTGGAATTTGAAGATCAAATAAGTTAGAAATCCGCCGAAAAATCGGCGGATTTCCGTTTTTTTACGGCTTTTTAGCCGCGATTTGGGTATAGTCGCCGAAAGGTACGCAAGAGACCCAAATCGCGGCTTCTGCATCCTTCCCGACAGCCCTTTTTCTATTTGTTTTTATCTTTCAATCTTGCTTTTGCTTCTTCAACAGTTTCGCCGTCTTTTGTGAGGTAGGCATCGATAAACTTATCTTCGAGCTTGGTGTAACCACCTACAACCCCTTGTTCAATTTTTTTGTAGCCTTCTACCACACCTTTTTCAATATTTTTGTAACCGCCGGTTACTGCTTCGGCGATTTTTTCATTTGCCTTTACAATTTTTGATTTAGCCATATCTGTATATTTTCCTCCAATCAGATTGATTCCGAGAATCAATACAACGATCCATACTGCTGTTCCTGTAAATATGTTTAGTAATAAGACTTCCGCCGCTTCCATACCCGGAAAAGACACGAGCATTGATCGCTGCATTGTGTAAATGGAAACACACGCATCAGCGAGCGATATATTACGGAGTGTTTTTAGCACCGGAGAAGCGGAACGCTTTGCTTTCACCATACCGATAATTGAAATAGTGGTTTTGGTGAATGTGTATGTGGCAATGGTGATCATTACAATTTCATGAAAGGCGGTACCTCTATCTTTAATAGCAGACATTATGTTTACGCCTACTATGCAGAACGAAAGCACAACCAATAAAGTTCCCGTAATGCGCCGTGCAAAAAGCTCGGTATCATAATTGCCGCTTGCTTTTCGTCTGACCTGCAACACAGAAAACCTTGTGATTGCAAGCACGGTATAATACGCACCTACTGTAATAAACCACCACGAATGTGCAAGAAAACCTATAATACAGTTGCCAAGCGCGTAAGCAACATTAAACGCAAGACTTGTATAAGGGCTCCTTACAAGATTTAATACCTTCATTTGATGCCTTTAATCATCGGAATGAGAGCAATCAGCATAATGATACCAAGCAAACCGACGAGTGTGCCCCAAATGATTTGCTGCCACACAAGGCACATACACATACCTGTACCAAGCACTAAAGCAGCAATGACGGCATAAATAGTACGGAACAGATTTCTACCGCTCATTTTCGGCAGTTTCTTGTTTTCCATTTTGAACCAGATAAGTGCCGTGACAATGCCAAGCACGATGCCGATAGCGCCGAAAATTATACCTTCTGTGAAGGCGTCCCATTCAGGCAGAAGTGCCATACACATACCGAGTGCGAAAAGTACCCCACTTACAGTTCCCATAATGAGTGAAACAAAACTACTCTTTTTCATTTTAAAATCTCCTTTCATTAAACCAACACTTGTGTTTTTATTGCATTTATAGTATAATATTTTTGCCAAAGCAAAACAATCAACAATTAAACTACAAGTGTTGGAATAATGGGAAATTGTTATGAATGTAAAGAACAACAAATTATGGCTTGCAGGTGATTGTCAGGAATCGCCGGAAGAAATGGCAGAGGTTTTGAACCAGGAATACAGAGGTCGATAGAAAATATTTTTGGGGATTAGAAAAATACCTGTTTTTTTCAAAAAAGATTATCTATTCGATAAATTGGAATTTGACGCTCTAAAAAACGAAACATCAACTTCTAAACGGCTTATTAAAAGAACCTATCTCAATCAAATTCCCCTCGGGGTCTGCAATGTAGCAAGTTCTTTGTCCCCAAGGTTCCGTTACAGGTTCTAATACGGAGACGGCCCCTTTGCTGATAGCCTTTTCGTATTCAGTATCTACTTCCTCAAAACTATCAACATACAATGCAATTTCCGTATGACCATTGAGCCCTTTTATGTATTCATATTTACGGCTTGTCATTTTCTCAAAATCTTTTCTTCCGTACAAAAGAAATAATGTATCATCTTTAATCAAATAAACATTTGAAGTATCTTCATCTTCTTTTATTTCAAACCCTAAAACATCTCGATAAAAACAAATCATTTTTGCCATATCTTCCACAAATAGTCCAAATCCATCAAGTCCTGCTTTATTGGACTTACACCTTTTTTCCGCTTATCAGAAGTCATTAAATCACTAAATCTGCCCATTATTTTTACTTCGGTGGTTCGAATCCACCTTGACGGAGATTTTAGTGATATTGTGCCGTTGGCGAAAAACCACGGCGAAGCCGTGTATATCATCAATTCCATAAGGAATTGCATATCATCAAAGCGGAACGCTTTGTATATCATCATTGCGAAAGAATTTTTATACACGCTGACGCGTGATGATATACAGCCTATCGGCAGATGAGATACAAGGGCGACAAGTCGCCCTTGATGATATGCCATTGCTTTCGCAATGGATAAAAAATCGACTTGTTTTCACAAGTCGATTTTTTGGTGGGGGAAGATGGATTCGAACCATCGAAGTCACTGACAACAGATTTACAGTCTGCCCCCTTTGGCCGCTCGGGAATTCCCCCATATTAAGTTAAGTGAATTGGAGCTGGTGGACGGACTTGAACCCCCGACCTGCTGATTACAAATCAGCTGCTCTACCAACTGAGCTACACCAGCATCTCTCAATCACGCTCAGCTATTATATCATCCCTTTTTGGGTTTGTCAATACTTATTTTGAAATTTTTTTAGGTTTTTTGAAGATTTTTTTGAGAGTAACATAATTCAAAAAATACTTGACAAAACGAAAGCAATATGATAAAATAAACGGCGCACGAGATAGTGCACAACTGAATAATGATTGTTAATCTCATTTTGAGTTTAGCATAAACGGAAGGTTATCGAAGTGGTCATAACGAGGCGGTCTTGAAAACCGTTTGCCTTCACGGGCACGTGGGTTCGAATCCCACACCTTCCGCCAAAAAGAAACGACAATTTTCGACAGAAGATTGTCGTTTCTTTTTGTACTCTTCGCTTTTCTCTTTTTGTTCTTCTCTCTTCTCTCAAATTGTCGTTTCCAGAGAAAAGATAAGAGAGAAAAGAGAAGAGAAAAGGTAGCTTTGCTTCGCAAAGCATTGATTTGAATAACGAATTATGATGCTTTGCGGACAATTGGAAACGTATGATTGCGTTTAGAATTGTAAGGGTTCGAATTCGTTCGCAAAACTGCTGAATATATCTTTTTTGTAGCCCATAGCCAAAGAATAACCGTCATTCTGATACAACGGAATGACGGTTATTCTATACTCAAAACCTACTTTTTGAGGATTTTTCGGGAGAGAAATTTATAAAGTGACCGTGTAAGTCTATTTTAAATCGTTAAAAGACTGATAATCGTTGAATTACAACCATAATCGTCGATTTATAACAGTGATCGTTAAATCACAGGCGGTAATCGTTGAAAGACAGTGCTTTTTATGCTATAATAGATTTAAGGTGGTGGTATAATGTTCTCTATATTCGCAAAAAAAAATCTTTCATCAACCGAATCTGTTGATATCATTGAAAAGATTGTATATGAATACTTGAAGCCATTAGGCTTTAGAAAACATGGTCGAACCCTCCATCGCTTTGTTGATAATGATATTTCGCAAGTAATCAATTTTCAAAATGGCTGTCCGACAAAAGGCGTATATGATATTCTTTGGGTCAACCTTGGCATTCGTGTTCCTGAGTGCGTAGAACGCAAATTCAACATAGAAGAACCTCTAAAGAAATACTATCATGAATATGAATGTAATATACGTACCCGCCTTGGTTCACTCGTTGACGGAAAAGATACTTTTTATGATTTGAAGAAGGAACCTAACAAAATAGGGAAAGATATTGTTGAACGCTTGAAAAAATATGTTATTCCTGTTTTTGAGATTCTCAACAGTCGTGATGCAATCTTAAAGCGCAGAATAGAATATGCTCTTTTTGATCAATTCAACCATCATTTGATTCTACTTGAAGAAGCAATGATTATTGGCAGAAGAGGAGATATAACCGAGGCAACTCGTTTGTTTAATGCCTATTATCAAAATGCACTCGCAGAATATAATCATAACCTTGAAAAAGGCACCAAAACTTATCTAAAAAAAGGCGAGCGAATGATTTACCATAATGCAAAAACGAACGAAACCGAAACAATCATTGCGCCTAAAAATGGGTATGTAACGACATACTGTGCCAATAAAGGTCACCTAACATATTTGGAAGAGTTGGCACAAGAATTAGGAATTACTCTTTGCACCCCCTTGACAAGAAAATGCACCCCCTAAAATGACTTTGCACCCCCTAAACCTCAAAGGGGGTGCATTTGTATCAAAATTAGGGTTAGTCTTCACGAAAAAAGTCACTTTTGTCTACCGACAAAGGTGACTTTTTTCAATGATATCCGTTCCTTGCGGAACGGGTGATATACCCTTTGGGTATGATATCTGCTTCGCAGATGATATACGCTTCGCGTATGATGGGAACGGATATTATTATGAGCGTAGCGAATAACAAGATTCCGGGGTACCCGCTCGAAATCTTTGATTTCGTTAGCGGATCGGGTTCTTATATCATACTTGCGAAGCAAGTATATCATACTGAAACGCCGTATATCAGAACGCGCAAGCGATATATCATTGACAAATGCAAATATTAAAAAACAGGGAGCCGCGTGCGGCTCCCTCCATTATTATATATCGTTTCTTTTTGCCGTTTTCGTTTCCTCGGGGATATCGCGAAGGCGCTCCTCCTTTGAGGGAAACGGAGGAAAGGGGCTCGTGGGCAGGGTCTGGTACCAGAATGCCGTTGAGCAGTAATCGTCACTGCGGTCGTAGTAGCAAAAGTCGTCGTCTGCTCCCGCCGCAGGATAGGAAACGAAATCGTCTCCAAGGCGCTCACGTGCCACCGCCGCCTCTCCGTAGCCCATCTGCATTATTGTTATCCTAAAGGACTTTTCAAAGCAGATAGGATCGCGGGTGTGCCAACGGTAGAATGAGTAAAGCTTATTTTCATTGTCACAGACGGTGCAGCCCTGCTGAGGAGTATGACACTCGGAAAGTCCCCAGGCACAGCCTGCATAGTCCTCGGCGCCAGTGCCGCAGACCGTCGGTTGCTCCTCGCCGTCAAAATACATCTTTACCTCGCCCTCGCCCCACCATTGCTCGGGAAGGCATACGCTCCGCACTCCCAGAACCGTGCCGAGATAGCGGCCCTGCCCCTCCACTCCGTCAAGGATAACGTAATCCTCGTGGAAGGGATGGCAGTTTGAGCGGCGGAACTGAGCGTGAAAATATCCGATGTTTTCGGGATGATCGTCGCCAAGGGTGAAATCTACCTGATAGAAAAGGACGGAAAAGGTTCTGTCCGAATCGTTTTCAACGGTGATGCGTGCGCTCTTTTTAAAGGGCATAGGGATCCACGAGTTCAGCCCGTTTGACACCTGAAAGCTTGTAAGCTCCGTGGATACCTGACGGTATCTTGCGTGAGCAATGCCGAAGAAATCCCCCACGGGCGCCTCGACGCTGGGGCATTCCTGCCCGTCCCAATACATTCTTATTACAAGACCGCGGTAAAGGTCGGGGTGATATGGCGGAAAGGTGAGCCAGATGTGGCGAACGGTTCCCTGTCCCTCCACGTCGAGAAGGGTCACCACCTGCGAGGGCTTTACCCACTGAACGCAGGGACAGCCCTTGTGTCCTCCTCCACGTACTCCGCCCATGGAGCGCTCGCCCCCGGGGTTCTCAGCGTTCGCCGAGCGTGACTGCAGATGCTTTAATTCGTAGAGCATGATTACTCCTTTTTACTTTTATACTTTTTTTCAATGCGCCTGTCGCGCATATCCTGAAGTCTTTGTATATGGCGGTTCCACAAAAGGCCGAAAGCAAGCAGAAAAGCTGCCGCCGCTGTAATGACTAAGCTTAGAAGAATAAGTCCGCCGCGCTCTGCCGGCCGGTCGTTGTCAAACAAAACCACCGCCGAGCCGTCCACGCTTACCTCCTCGGCCTGAGGGTAAAGGGGCAAAAGACGCTTGTACCATCTGATACTTACCGTCTCTCCGGGGGTAAGCACGTCCTTTATTTCTTCATAATCATAGCTGCCGCTGAGATAATAGGTCTTTCCGTCGCTTGCAAGGATGCTGTGTCCGTCGGGCCCGCGAAAGTAGCTGTGAACTCTCAGCTTTTCGATGACCACGTCGGTTTTTTTAAGCTCGTCACGGGTGGGAAGGGGGAATATATCGAAAAAAAAGGGGAGGAGAATAGCGACAAGAAGAAGGATCGCCGCCGCAGAGCAGACAATTATCCTTCTTTTCGTTAATTCTTTTTTTGTATATCTGCGCATTTTGTCACCGCCTTTTTCTGTATTATAGCATAAAAGCGGAAAATGGGCAAGAGAAGCTAAAGTGAAATATTCGCCCTTCACATTTGCGAAGCAAATATTTCACAGCGGAACTATTTCACTTGGCGGAGCCAAATTTCACTCGCCGCAGGCGAATTTCGTTGAAAACAAAAAGCACTTCTTTCGAAGTGCTTTTTGTTTTCTGTCATTCGTGTCCGAAAAAGAACTGGGCAAAACCGAGGATTTTCCTTACTTTTTAATATGAGAAATAATTTTCAGTGTAATTCCTGCAAGTAAATAAATTATGTTCAAAGAAATAAGTAGCCAACCCCAAAAACTTTGTCCTTTTGTTTCCACCAAAATTATTATTCCTGCAAATAATCCAACTAATAGGATGAGCGAAATGGCTAAACATACATAACCTATAATCTTTTTTCTTTTTTTAGATGCCACCTTTTGCGGAATAAAAGCAGAGCAAAAAGCGATAAATCCCTCACCAAAGATTTCAAAAAATGCTTCAACTAGAATATCAAACAAAAATTCCACAAAATCACCGCCTTGGGTGTATTATAGCATAAAAGCGGCGGAGCCGCAAGTATAAGTGAAATCGTGCTATCGCACGGTGAAATCAAAGGCTTTCGCCTTTGGTGAAATATTTTGCTAACGCAAAATGTGAAATTAAATCCACCCACCGCCGCAGCGATTTCACTCGAGCGAA
>SVTD01000034.1 GCA_015063955.1 Oscillospiraceae bacterium
AAAACTCGTTCGCGTTATCTTCTCTTTAACCAAATCCAACACTTCTTTTATCGACCTTTTTTCGGCTTGACTTTTCATAGTTGGTCTACAATACACCAATATCGTCCCACCGACAAACCCGAATTTATCTTTTTCCTTTTCAAAGTTTTTTGGAGTGCAGAACCTTTTTTTCAAAAAAGGTTTTGCGTCCCCGTCCCCCCTATAAACCCGAATTTGGAGGATGTTTCGGACAGGTAGGATTACACGTAAAAGAAGCTGTTGCGAATCGCAACAGCTTCTTTCTTTATCCCATATAAATATCTTCACAAAGCTCTTTGAGCTTTGATCCTGTGAGCAGGCTCAGCACGTTATCCTCATCAAGAACGTAGCAGGAATCATTGCATACGATAAGATAATCGAATTCATCACTATCCTCGATCTCGTCCGTATCGCCATTTTTCTTCATCAGCATCATTTCATCGGAATCCTCATAATAGTAATAGAGGTTTCCGTTATCGGTCATTTTATAATATCCCACGTCATCCTCGACGCTCTTATCCTTTCCGCCCTTATAATAATACAGCTCGCTGTCATCTGTAAGGTATGCGCAATACTTGCCGTCGGGAGTAACGGTATAGCTTTCAACGTCGCTTGCGATCTCTTTTACCGAAGCTGTTTTTTTATTCTTCATTGAGCAGAGGTTATAATCATCGTCAATAAAGAAGAAGGTTTTTTCATCCTCTGTAAGAACTACGTCAGACACGTCCTCAGCATAGATCTTAACCTCAAGCTTCTTGTTTACGCTTATTATATCACTTGATACAGAGCTGCGCTGTGCTATAATGGGAATATTGCAGAAGGAATCCGTTTTCACAACAAGGACCTTATTCGTTCCGTAGGAATTGATCTGTTTTTTCTCGGGAATGCAAAGTCTGATGTCCTCGATATCATCGTATATCTCCTCGGGCTCCTTGCCGTTAACGGAAAGATAAAGGGATTCATCGCATACGAACAGCACCTCGCTCATTGAAGTGTTCACGTATATTCCTCCGATCTCGCCGGAGTATCCCATCTCGTACTCTTTATCGCCCTTTACAATATACATATTTGTATCAAAGGTTGCAGGCATATACTCAATGCGCGTTTTAGCATTGTTGGAGAGCGCCAGCACGATGCGCTCCTGATCCTCCATAAGCTTTCCGGTTTTTCCGTTCTTTGAAATATAAGTTTCAAAATCCTGAGAAAGGATCTCTATTTCCTTATGATAAATGATGGTTTTTGTATCGGGTGATACGGAAAAGATCGCATCTACCTCTTCATCGATAAGCTTCGCCTTGCTGCCGTTCCAATAATAAAGCTCGCCGGTCTCGTCGTATTTGTCATATTCCTTAAAATATGCAAGATCATCGTCTGTTGAGCATACTGCGAAGGAATGAACGTCGCTGTCTATAAGCTTTTCGCCCTTAGGTGTGACCTTAAAGAGATCTCCGTCCTCCAAAAGGACGAAAACGTATTTACATTCCTTGCCGATAGCATAGTCGTCATATGAATCGTTAAGCTCGCATACGATTTTTCCGTCGCAGGCGATCACAAGATCTCCGTCGTCGTTATCAAAAAAATTCCACTGATGAGCTTCACTGAGAAGCATATCGCCGCGGGGTGCAAGTGCAACAAAAAGAACAATGACGAGAATAGCAGTAACGCAAGCCGCGCCGATGGCTAAGAGCTTCGTATTGATGGCAGGCTTCTCCTTTTCGGGGGCAGGTGCCTCTTCGGCAGTTAACTCCTGAAGGGGCTCAGACTCATATCGGGCAGTTGGCTCCTGTTCAACAGCAGCTTCGTTCGTTATATCGGGCTGCTGCTCAAGCCTTTCGCCGCAAAAAGCGCAGAACAGTGCTGCGTCTTTACATTCGTTTTTGCAGTTTTTGCAGATCCTCATTTTTCCTCCATCCTTTGTTATCCGTACGGAACATTACATTAATTATAATATAATTGCAGCATTGTGTCAATAAAAAAAGCACCTCGGGTGAGGTGCTTTTATGTTTTCTTAGAAGTAACGCTTAAGGCCGGAGGGGTAATCGCTGTGTGCGGGCTCCTGGGGCTTGCGGTCCTTGTTGCCGAGCATACCGAGAAGCTCATCAAGATCGTCATCGGAGATCTCGTCGGAGCTCTCTGCTACGGGAGCAGGTGCAGGCGCGGGAGCGGGTGCAGGCGCTGCCTCAGGTCTTCTCTGGTAGGAGGGAGCAGGTGCGGGAGCGGGTGCTGCCTGAGGAATTGCGGAAACAAATCCTTCCTTCTCCTTCTCAAAGCCGGTTGCGATGATTGTGATCTTCATTGCATCCTCCATTGCGGGATCGAATGCAACACCCCAGATAACGGTTGCGTCCTCATGGGATTCGTTTGCGATCATTGTACAAGCGATATCGATATCCTCCATAGAGATATCGGGAGATGCTGTGATATTACCGAGAATACCGCGGGCACCGCTGATAGATGTTTCGAGGAGGGGGCTGGAGATAGCTGCCTTTGCTGCAAGCTCTGCCTTCTCCTTACCCTGAGCATAGCCTACGCCCATGTGAGCATAGCCTGCGTTCTGCATTACGCTTGTTACGTCTGCAAAGTCAAGGTTGATGTATCCGGGTACGTTGATAAGCTCGGAAATGGACTGTACGCCATGGCTGAGAACGTCGTCTGCGATCTCAAATGCGTTCAGCATTGTGATGGGCTTATCGGAAACCTGCTTAAGTCTCTCATTGGGGATGATTACGAGAGAGTCAACATACTGGCTGAGAGCTGCAATACCTGCATCAGCCTGCTCTTTTCTCTTCTTACCCTCAAATGCGAAAGGCTTTGTTACGATACCGATGGTGAGCATACCCATCTCTTTTGCTACTCTTGCTACTACGGGAGCCGCACCTGTACCTGTGCCGCCGCCCATACCTGTGGTGATGAACACCATGTCTGCGCCTGCGAGAGCTGTCTTGATCTCCTCAAGGCTTTCCTCTGCGCTCTTTTCGCCAACTGCGGGATTGGATCCTGCACCGTGGCCCTTTGTGATCTTATCACCGATTGTGATCTTATTTGTTGCAGCGGACTTCTGAAGAGCCTGCTTGTCTGTATTGATGGCAATGAAATCTACACCGCGCACGTTGGAAGTGATCATTCGTGTAACAGCATTGTTTCCGCCGCCGCCGACACCGACTACTTTAATATTTACGCCACTTTCAAATGTTTCGTCAAGTTCAAAAGGCATTTTCGATAATCCTCCGTCTCATTTTTCGACTATTCGTCTTGTCATTTTTCTTAAATTTCAGCTTACTTTTATGTATGAAACGCCGAAATAACACTACATACACACTATATAATATACTGTTTCTTTTATTTTTTCAAGTGTTTTTTAAAAATTATTTTATTTTTTTGCAGAAAATAGCCGAAAATGCTATAAAATCTATGTTTTTGAGCATTTTCGGCATTTGTCTGTATTCGCTTGTTTATGCAATTGCAGAAAATATTTTACCCTATTCTACCTTCAATCCCTCGTCCACAACGACGCTGGTTTCGGAAAGATCGGTAACATCTATGGTTGCCTTGATGTCCTTCTTGAACATATCGTCCTGAAGGACCGCATTTGCGATCTTAAGCTTCGTATCTATGCTTTCGCTGTCACCCAGCTTTATGATATATTTTCCGTCCACCGTCAGGGTGATATTATATTTATCGCTCAGGTCAAGAGTTCCCGCTCTGTCTGCAAGTGCGGATGCCTCAAGGGAATTACAGATATCGTAGATATAGCTGTCATCTCTGACCGAAGAAAACTCCGGGGTAAGTCCCGCAGTTGCGCAGATGATGTCAGGGAGTCTGAGCTTTACACAGCCCTCTGCCCTTGCATCAGCCTCGGTCACGGAGCTGAGAACTCGGAGAGTTGAGCTGAGAAGTCTGTACTCGCCGTAAAAATCAGCATAAAATGCACTTTTTTCTTCTTTTATATTGAACACTATGGTGCCGGGAGGCGTTCTTTCAACGTCCACCTCCAATATTTCAGGGCATCGCAAAGTCATAAGCTCGCCTATCTCCCTTGAGGAGAAGGAGAAAAGATGATCTCCGCGGTGTACTCCTGATGCAAGCACAAGCTCCTCAGAGGAATACGCCTCACTTCCCTCTGCACGTATATCGGAAATAACGAAGATCAGTCTGTATACCACGATACACATAGCAACGAACACGGCAACCACAAGGCCTATTGACACCGTCATATCTCTCACCTTGCGAAGGGTCCTTGCTCTCTTTGCAGTCTGCATTGCCTCAAGCTGCTTTGCGGATTCCGCAAACTTATCCTCAGCAGTCTGCTCCGGAGCTATAGGACGTTTCTTTTGATTTTGTCCGTTTGGTGCAGCTCCTTGTGTACGGCGGCCCTTATCCTCGCCTACGGGCGCACCTCTATGTCTTTTCGGTGCTCTACCCTCGCGGATATCGTCTATTACAGTTCTTTCAAGGGGATTCTTTGATCCCCCCGCTCTCTGCTGATTTGTGCCGGAAGCCCTTTTCTCGCCCTCGGTACGGGGACGGGCACGGAAATCGTCGTAATATCCTCTGCCGCCCTTCTGAGGTCTCTTCGCGCCCGTACCGTCGGCGCTGCCTGTTGACGGGGGCAGTGCCGGTGTGCTGCTGCTCTGCATTTCCAAAAGCTTTTTCATTTTTTCGCTGTAATAATCGTTTATGGATTTAGCCACACTGCCACCTCCTGTCCTTCGCCATCGGCTAAGTGATATTTGCTCTTCGAGCAAGTGATATTCTCACTTCGCGGGAGTGATATATTCTGCTTTGCAGAATGTTACGGTAGCTTTCCTCTTTAGCGGAAAGCATTATTTTTTGTGCTCGTCAACCAAGCGTCTTGCTTCAAGATAGATGCGCTTGTTTGCATCCTTGATCGCAAAGGTTGCGATCTTTTCCTCCATATCCCTTCTCTTTTCGGGATATGCCGCAAGATCGGCAACGATATTTATAAGCTCATCGGGAAGCTCGGGGGTTTCACGGATAAGAGCCGCCGCGCCCTTTTCGTAAAGAACGTTTGCATTCTTGAACTGCTGGTCATCGGTAACGTTGGGAGAAGGGATAAACACAGCGCACTTTCCTGCAAGGGAAAGCTCTGAAACGGTGAGAGCTCCCGCACGGCAGATAACGATATCAGCCGCCGCAACGCGGTAGGGCATATCGTAGATATACTCGAGAAGCTCGAGATTCTTATGCTTATGGAGTCCCTTCTGTCTGAACTGGCCAAAGGCGATCTCCTTTTCGATTGCGCCTGTGGCGTGAGTATGGTAGACTCCTTCTCTGCCGCCGGAGAATCTTTCCATAAGGGCAAGGACAGCCTCGTTCACCTTCTCGGCACCGAGACTTCCGCCGTAGGACAGGATAACGCATTCGGCATCCTTGGGGATACCAAGCTTTTCTCTTGCCTCCTCCTTTGAGACAGTGGCAAAGGATCCGAGCATGGGGCAGCCCACCAGCATAAGCTTTTCCGGGCAATCAAGGCCTTTCCCGGCCTTTTCGAAGTTCAGAAAAATCCTGTCAGCACTTCCTGAGAGCATTCTGACAGCCATACCGGGAACTGCATTTGACTCGTGAAGAGCCGTGGGAATGCCCATTTTGGAAGCCGCCTTACATACGGGCCAGGAAACGTAGCCGCCCGTTCCGATAACGATATCGGGCTTGAACTCCTTTATTATCTTCTTGGCCTTACCGGGAGAGGTGAGAGCAAGGTATGCCGCCTTGATATTTTTCAGGGAAAGACTTCTGCGAAGTCCCATAACGTCAACGTGATAGAGCTTATAGCCCTGAGCGGGAACAAGCTTATTCTCAATACCTCTGGGGGTGCCTACGAAAGCGATCTCGCTGTCGGGCTCGTTTTCCATAATTGTCTGGGCTATTGCAAGAGCAGGATTTACGTGTCCGCCCGTGCCGCCGCCTGTCATAAGAACTCTCATTTTTTTCGCCTCATTTCTTTTGGTAAGAATGCTTGGAGATAGCAAGGAGTATTCCCATTTCCGCCATAAGGATGATAAGGGAGGTGCCTCCGTAGGAGAAGAAGGGGAGAGAAACTCCTGTATTTGGGATAAGGTCTGTTACGACCATGATATTAAGGGTTGCCTGAATGCCCACCTGGAAGGTTATTCCGAATGCCGCAAGGGATGAATAGGTATCGGGAGCCTTTCTTGCGATAGTGATGCCTCTCCAAACGAAGAATCCGTAAAGGATTATCAGAAGTATTGCACCGACAAGTCCCAGCTCCTCGCACCAGATGGTGAAGATGAAGTCGTTATGCGCCTCGGAAACGTAATTGAATTTAAGATTACTGTCGCCGATTCCCATACCGAGAAGTCCGCCGCTGCCGATGGCGTAAAGGCCCTGAGTGGTCTGCCAAGCCTCGCCGAGGACGTCGGCATTTTCATCGCCGTGGGTAAGGATACGCTTGAGAGCGTATTCGTTTGTAAAGAGATAGATAAGTCCTACAGCCGCCGCAGGCACACCGTAGGTGAGAAGCATCTTCACGATATCCGCGCCGCTCATGAATATGATCGCCATTCCGATAAGGGCGAGAATGATGGTTCCCGAGAGGTGTCTTTCAAGAAGCACCAGTCCGCAGAACACGGCAACGATGATACCGGGAACTGCGATCCCGTGCCAGAAGGTCTTTTTCTTATCAAGGCCCTTTGACGTTATTTCATAGTGTTTATCGATATAAAAGGCGAGGAACAGTATCAGCGCCGCCTTTGCAAATTCCGAGGGCTGGAAGGAAACGAAGCCCAGATAAAGCCACCGCTGTGCAACGCCGCGCGCCGTACCGATAACAAGCACAAGAACGAGAAGAACAACGGAAATAATTGCCGCCGCAGGAGCAAGAGCCTTTATGAGTCTGTAGGGCAGGAGGGTGAGAACGGTCATTGCAATTCCGCCAAGAGTCACCCAAAGGAGCTGATTTCGTATGTAATAATAGCTGTCGCCCTTTTCCTTGAGGGCTGAAGGATAGCTTGCGCTGAACACCATTACAGTGCCGAGGGCAATAAGGATGAGAATGATAATAAGCATCGGTCTGTCAACGCCGTGACGCTGACGCTCGATAGCCTCAGAATCCCATTTCTCGTCCTTCTCCTCTTTTCTTGCAAGGAGATTACC
Organism: Oscillospiraceae bacterium; assembly: GCA_015063955.1. Lineage (GTDB taxonomy): Bacteria > Bacillota > Clostridia > Oscillospirales > CAG-272 > Avispirillum. Next base: position 7,153 of record SVTD01000034.1, read on the forward strand.
CTTCATTTTCTCAATAAGCCCCGTGTTTTTATGATCGGAGGGGATCATCGAGCCGCCACGGCGTCTTTCGGGGAGATCTCTTCTCGGGGTCAAACTGCCGGGTCTTCCCGCGCCGTCCCTGCGGGGAGGACGGGGGCGTCCGGCTCCAGCAGCTTCCTCAGGACGTCTTTTTACTTCGGTTCTTTCGGGGATATCTCTTCTCGGGCGGGGTCTTTGCCGCATCTCCTGCCCGTTTGCAGGTCTTCGGGGCGCGGCACCGCCGTTTTGTGCGCCGTCGGTGCGCACCGGTCTTTTATTGTTATAATTTTCGCTCATTTGCGCACCTTTCAAAAAAATATCAGAGTCCGAACCAGGCAGCAACGCAAAGAATTGCAGTTACCGTGCTGAAGACCGCTACGATCTTGATCTCAGACCAGCCGCACTTTTCAAAGTGATGATGGATAGGCGCCATCTTGAAAAGGCGCTTACCGTGAGTAATCTTGAAATATCCAACCTGAAGCATTACGGATGCAGTTTCGCAGATATAAACGAAGCCGCAGACAACGATAATAAGAGGATTATTGAGGAGGAAGGCACTTCCGACGGCAAGACCGCCGAGAAACAGTGAGCCCGTATCACCCATAAACACTCTTGCGGGATAGAAATTGTATACGAGGAATCCAAGACAGAGTCCGATCATAATGGCAGACGTGAAGGAAAGGGGTACGTTCACCGATCCACCTGCAAGGAATGCCGCCAGCGCAAAGAATATTCCAACAACCGCCGTAATGCTTGACGCAAGTCCGTCAATACCGTCAGTAAGGTTAACGGCGTTCATAATTCCCACGATAAGAAGGAGGGCTACTACGTAGTAAAAAATGCCGAGATCAAGGGTTACACCGAAATAGGGGATAAAAAGCTTTGTCGTAAGTCCTCCGAAAAAGCTCATACCGAGAAGATAAAGTCCGCCGATAAGAAGCTGGAGGAGAAATTTCTGTGCTGCCGTAAGTCCCTCGTTCTGAGCCTTTCTCAGCTTCGCGGAGTCATCGATGATTCCGATAAGTCCGGATGCAAGGGCAAGAGCAACGGTCATAATAAAGGGAGCCGCCTCAGCTATTCCCTTGGAAACGATAAGATACACGCAAAGGGCAATACCAAGTATCAGCGTGGTAATGAGGAAGGCGATACCGCCCATAGTGGGTGTTCCCTCCTTGCTTTTATGCCAGCGGGGGCCGATCTCGAGGATCTTCTGACCCATTTTGCGGCTTGCAAGCACGGGAATAAGGAAATGGGAAATGACCGCAGTCAAAACGAATGCAAGAATTGCGCATCCTACAAAAAGTATCACTTTCATCTTTTTGACACCTTACCGTTCTTCGTTAATTTTAGTCATCTGTATAAAACAGTTGATATCAATATATATTATATCATCATTTATATTGACGGTCAATACCTATACATAAAACCGTTCAAAATAAATATGCGTTTTTGTTTTAGTCAATTGCCGTTCTTGAGTCTTACAGCCTCTTTCACTATCTCTCTTTCATCAAAATCAAGGACCCTTTCACCCCGAATCTCATAGCTCTCGTGTCCCTTTCCTGCAAGAAGCACCGTATCTCCCTCAGAGGCCATGGAAACTGCAGCAAAGATCGCCTCCCGTCTGTCAGGAATGACCACAGAGCAGGAAAGAACCATTCCTCCGATTATATCTCTTATTATGGCAAGAGGCGATTCCCCTCTTGAATTATCCGAGGTCACGATAACGGCATCGGAATATATTTCCGCTATCCTTCCCATTTCGGGGCGTTTTTTCGGATCTCTGTCGCCGCCGCAGCCGAAAACGCAGATAAGCTTGCCCCGCGCCCCTTTTTTCAGGTGACGCAGAACGCTTTCAAGCGCGGCAGGAGTGTGAGCGTAATCAATAATAACGTCAAAGCCCTCATCCTCTGCCCGCACTGCTCTTTCAAGCCTTCCTCTCACCTCTCCCGCAGATGCTATTCCCGCAGCTGCATTTTTCGGTGAGACACCGCAAAGAAGTGCCGCACGGTATGCAAGAAGTGTATTATAGACCGTAAACTCTCCCCCAACGGAGGACCGTATCCTCTCCCCTTCAAAGGTATAGGACACTCCTCCGTTGCCAATCTTTATGTCACCGATGCTTTCCATCCCCGTCCTGAAGGAGGGTACCGCCGCCGAGAATCTGCTACCCCAGGGGTCATCCGTATTTACGACGCGGATGGCGCATCTTGCAACGAAGGATGCCTTAACCCTGAAATATTCCTCCATATCGGCGTGATAATCAAGATGCTCCGGCGACAGATTCGTAAAGATACCAACGCAAAAGCTGAGGCAATCCACCTTTCTCTGGCATATTGCGTGGCTTGATACCTCCATTACCACGTCGGTAATTCCCCGACTGCGAAACTCCGCAAGGGTGCCGTAAAGGTATTCGGGATCAGGTGTGGTCATTGCCGCCGCCGCGCCCTTTATCTCACTGCCCGTGCAGGAGATCCTTTCACCCATGGCAAAGCATCCGAGGGTGCCTATCGTTCCCACCCTTCTCGAGTCTGCTCTCAGGCAGGAGGCGAGAAAATGGGCAGTTGAGGTCTTTCCGTTAGTACCCGTGATTCCGTACAGTCGCATTTTTTCGCCGGGTCTGCCAAAAAAATTGTTCCATATAACCGCAAGGGCATATCTCGTATCCCTGACGACCACCGTGGGAACGCCGTCGCGCACCTTTTGCGATACTACGGCGGCGGCTCCTGCGTTAATTGCCTCGTTAATATACAGCGCCCCGTCCGTGCTCCTTCCCTCAAGGCATACGAACAGCCCTCCCTCGGTTACGTTTCTTGAGTCGCAGAAGGGGCGGCTGATCTGACAGTCACAGTCAACGTACAGCAGCTTATATTCAAGTCCGAAAAGTAGTTCCTTTAAAAGCATAAGCCCTCCGAAAGTGATTTTTCTTTCAACTTCCGAAGGGCTGTGCCTTTTAATCGTCTGTAATATTCGTGCTTCTGAGGGTGACCTTTATGACAGTTCCCTCGGGGACCTCGGTTCCGGGAGCGATGGACTGGGACGCAACCGTTGCGTCCGCGTTATCGTCTACACCGCCGATGCTTACGTTAAGTCCCGCGTTGGTGAGGATCCTGTTGGCCGCCTCTGCGCTCTTTCCGTATACGTCGGGAACTGTGACGAGGTTATCGTCGTTGGTAGCACCACCGGTATAAAGGATAACTCTTCCGTTTTCACGGTTGAGCATACTGCCGGGCTCGGGCACCTGACCTGTAACGGTAGCTCCGTCACCGACGACGATCGCCTTGAGTCCCTTATTCGTGATGCTGCTCTTTGCAACCTCCACCTCGTAGCCCGTATAGTCAAGGATTCCGGTTTCAATATTCTGAAGCTCCTCATCGGTGAACTGAGGCTCGTATCCGAGATAGGGGAGCACCGATGAAAGCAGGTCTGAAACGTAGGGCGCCGCAACAACGCTTCCGTAAACGCTTCCGCCCATAGGCTCGTCGCAGATGATGATGACCGCAACCTCAGGGTCGTCTGCAGGTGCGTAGGCTACACTTGAGCCTACTCTGAGATACGTCTGTCCGCTTGCGTCTTTTTCATCGATCTTCTCAGACGTTCCCGTTTTTCCAGCTACCTTGTAGCCCTTTACGCGGCAGTTTCTTGCACCGCCGTCGCCGGAAACACCGTCCTCAAGGATGGCGGAGATAGTGGAACACACCTCCGAGCTTACCACCTGACGCTTGATCTCGGTCTCAAAGCTTTCGATAACGTTACCCTTTTCGTCAACAACCTCCTTGAGGATATGAGGTGTGACGAGATATCCGCCGTTTGCAATAGAGGAAATAGCGCATATCTGCTGGATGGCCGTTGTCTTATAGGTCTGACCGAAGGAATATACCGCCAGAGATACGTTTGAGAAATCCTTGAAACTATGGTAGTATGACGCCGCCTCACCGGGAAGATCGATTCCCGTAATATCGCCGTATCCGAAATCAAGGAAATAATTGTAGAATTTTTCTCTTCCCAGTCTGAGACCTACCGTCATAAGGGCGGGGTTACATGACTGCTGAAGGCTCTTTGCATAGGGCAGGCTTCCGTGTCCTCTGTGCTCGTGACAGCTGATGGGTGAGCCGTAGCCGTCTACCTTGAGGCTTCCTCCGCAGAAGAACACCTCGTCAGGGGTGGTAACTCCCTCTTCAAAGGCCATAGCCGTGGTTATGATCTTTGAGGTGGAGCCGGGCTCGTAAAGCTCGGTTATGGCCTTATTTTTCCACATTGCATACAGAAGAGTGAAATACTTATTACTGTATGCCTGATCGTAGTAATAATCGCTCTGCTCTCTGTATCTTGCCTCGACTCCGGCGCGAAATTCCTCAGACTCCTCCGAAACGCCGGGGTTCTCGGCCTTATAGCCGTTCTCAGCAAGGAGCTTTGCATCTGCCAGTCTCTCCTCGCTCTGGGTATATGCATCGAGAACCGCCTGAGAATCGCTGTCAAGAACGTAGGGATCGTTTGCGTCAAAGGTGGGCGCCGTTCCCATAGCCAGCACCTCGCCCGTGTTTACGTTCATAACGACTCCCGTAACACGGTTTGCCGCCTTATTCTCTCTGAGAGTGGCTTCGAGCTGATTTTCAAGCTCGTACTGGATGTAGGTATCGATGGTGGTAACTACGTCGTAGCCGTCCTTCGCCTCAACAAAGCTTTCATACTTGTAGTCCATCTCGCCGGAGTTTGCGTCCTGAGCGCTGATATATCGTCCGCTCTCGCCCTCAAGCAGATTGTTGTAATACGCCTCTATGCCGTAAACGCCCACTCCGTCGGAATTTGTAAAGCCGAGTGCGTGGCTGGCAAGGCTACCGTAGGGGTAGTAGCGGATAAAGTCTGCTCTGAGATATATCTGAGAGGTAAGTCCGTAGGCGTCGATAAATTCGCGCACCTTCTGGGCGTCCTCCTCGTCAAGCTCCTCGGCGATCTCCTCGTATCTGCGGCCCTCTTTTGCCGCCTTCTCCATTACGTCGCCGTATTCAACGCCGTATTTTTCCCCGAGGGTCTCTGCAAGGAAGGAGGCAATAAGATCGTCCATCTGAGAAAGAGTGTGGGTCGATCCCTTGGAATCCTTCCACTTTGCCGCTTCCTCCTTCGATTCATCCCAATCATCGCCCTTTTCCAGAGCCTCCGCCTTCTTTTCGGCAAGCTCCCTGGCATCGGCTGCCGCCTTTTCTGAGCCGTCGATTATATCCTGAGGGGAAATGAAGCAAAGATATACCGTTTTGTTTGTGGCAAGAATATTTCCGCCTCTGTCGTAAATTACTCCTCTTTCGGGATTGACCTCCGTTTCTACGGTGATCTCATCCATGACCGCTCTTTTGTAGTATTCGTGATTAATCACCTGCAGTATGACGAGCCTGACTGCAATTATAAGTGCAAGCGCCAAAAAAGCAAGGAGCACAAACGTTGCCCTTGAATAAGATGTGCGCGTTATTCTTTTACGTCTTTTTGTCATCCGGATCCCTTGCTTTCTGTGATTTTGGGTTGATTCTTTTTTATTTTATGACGGAAGGCTTTAGGTTATGTTAATGCCCTCTTTTTCTTCTGCTTTTGCCAAAAGCCGACCTTCTGCTCTCTTAACTATCAAAGAAAGCCGGCTGGCTCGCCGGCTTTTTTATCAGTCTATATACTCCATAAGTCTGTCCCAGTTGCTCTGGACTGAAGACATCATAGTGGAGAAAATGCCGTAGTCTTCATCTGTCGCCGAAGCCTCCTCGGGAAGCTCGATGCGCTCGCCCTCAGCAATGCTTATGTATCTGGACTCAACTCTGTTGCTCTTTACCATACCGATCTCCTCGGTCGCCACCTGCTCAATATAGCGGATGTCATTCTTAAGGTCGATATCAAGGGCAAGCTGATCGATCTCAGCCGAAAGCTCCTGCTTCTGAGCCTCAAGAGCGGAGATCTCCTTTTTGAATTCGCTGATCTGCGCAAAGCTGAAGATTATCATCATAACAACGGCGCAGAAAAGAACGATCGCAATGATAAGGCTTGCGGAAACGGGGGCCTTCTTTACGATGACCTCGTCCTCATCGCCCATGAGAACCGTTTTGAACCAGGAAGGGGTAAAGGGCACGGGGCGCTTTGTCTTAGCGCTGCGCTCTGCCATACGCTGAGCGCTCTTTCTTGCCTCAGAGCCGTCAGCCGCTCTTGCTCGGATGGAGGCTGCTCTCGCATATGCCTGTGTATATGCGCCGGAAGCAAAGGGGCTTGTCATTTCATAAGCATCCGCTCTTCTTTTGGCAGCTGCCGAATCGATACCCTTGCTAACCTTATCGAAACGGATGGTTTCGGCGTTTGCCTTAGATGCTGTACGGGCATCGCTGCGAACGAACTGAGCCGTTTCCTCAAAGGGATTTACTACGGTCTTTACCTTCTTCTGTGCGGGTGTTTCCTTGCGCACGGCATTGAAGGTGCCTGTCTGTACACGTGCATCGGCGCCGGAAAGGCCTCTGCCTTCGAACTTGGATTTAAGTCTGTCGCAGAGGGGATTTTCAGCCTGTGTTGTAACTCTTGTGTTTGCCATGTACAGTTGCTCCTTTCGCCGCCGGGCGGCACGATTTAAAGTTTCTCGACAACTCTCAGCTTTGCGCTGCGGGCTCTCGGATTCATTTCAAGCTCACCTTCCGAGGGGACTGTGGGCTTTTTGGTAATAAGCTTTACCTGGGGCTTTTTCCCGCAAACGCACACGGGAAAATCCGAAGGGCAGGTGCAGGGTCTTTCAAGGCTCTTGAAGGTCTGCTTTGTGATCCTGTCCTCAAGGGAATGGAAGGTTATGACTGCCGCCCGTCCGCCGGGAGCAAGTCTTTCAACGGCACACCGCAGGGAGGGCTCGATGATGTTCAGCTCATCGTTTACCTCGATACGGATAGCCTGGAAGGTTCTTTTCGCGGGATGCTGGTTTTCTTTCTTTCTGGCACCTGCGGGAATGGCGTTCGTTATTATATCCGCAAGCTCCACGGTGGTCTCGATGGGCTTCTCCTGCCTTGCCTTTACAATTGCCGAAGATACTCTTGCGAAAAACTTCTCCTCTCCCCAGTCGCGGATTATGCGGCAAAGCTCGCTTTCGCTGTAGGTATTTACAACGTCAGCCGCAGTTTTTCCGCCGCTGCGGTCCATTCGCATATCAAGGGGAGCGTCCTGAGAATAGGAAAAGCCTCTCTCCCTTTCATCAAGCTGAACGGAAGAGACACCAAGGTCCCAAAGAACACCGTCTATTTTATCAATGCCGAGACCGTCAAGCACTTCACCGATCTCGGAATAATTCGTTTTTACTACGCACGATGCCGTGCCGTATTTTTCAAGACGCTCACGACATCTGATCACGGCGCGCTCGTCTCTGTCAAGGCTTATGAGTCTTGAGCCCTGAGGAAGTCTTTTCAGTATCGCCTCGGAGTGACCGCCGCCGCCTGCAGTACAGTCGACGAAAACGCCTCCTCTTTCAGGCTCCAGCGCATCAACAGCCTCAGAGAGCAGGACAGTTATATGTGCAAAATCCACCATTTAATCAACCGTTATCCTTTCTGTATATAAAGGCAGGTCAAAGATCAAGATCAAGCATTGTTTCGCTGAGCTGAGCGAGAAGATCATCGGAAAGTGCATTGAGAGGATTACGGTCCTCAGGCCACATTTCAACGCAGTCACCGCAGCCGACGAAGGTAACGCTGTCCTGTATCTTGGCAAAGCCGAGAAGAGCCTTATCGATCATTACTCTTCCCTGTCCGTCGGGGACGACCTTCTGCGCGGCACCGCAATATACTCTTTTAAGCTCTTTTGTACGTGACTTGGAAAGTGAGGAAAGCTTTTCTACGAATGCATCCCATTCCGCTACGGAATATGCTGTAAGGCATTTGTCGGGATTGATGGTTATTACTATGGGAGATCCAAGTTCTTCTCTGAACTTTGCAGGAAAGAAAACTCGGTTCTTGGAATCGAGAGTATTGGTGTAATTTCCGACCAGACCGTTTTTACTCACTGCTTTCTCCCTCCATTTCTCCCCCACTTTTATGGTACAATTATGCAACGTTCCACCACGGGAGTGTTACTATTATAATACGCCAACCCTTTATTTGCAAGACATTTTTGTAAGTTTTACAATATTTTTTTCATTATTTCGCACTATTTTTCTAACATTTGTTATTATTTGCCTAATTTCCCACCTAAAATTTTACATTTTCACCATTTTTTATCATTTCCGCTTCAAAACATTTGTTTTCTGCCTTTGTAAAAAATAAAGTTCTGCAATTGCAGAACTTTGTCAAAATCCCCACGAATATGTAATTGTCGAAAAGCATACGGCAATTGCAAAAAAAGCTTTCGCACATTCTGCGAAAGCCCTCTTCTGTTGAAAAAACTCATATTGCAGGGCCTATTTTTCCCCTCCCCGCAAAATCCCCACGAATCATAATATAAATTCGGGTTTATCGGGGAGATGATGCAAAGGACTTTTTTGTAAAAAAGTCCTCTGCACTCCCAAAAAACTTTAAAAAGTGGATTCAAATTAGTGTTCTTCGGTAGTGGATGATCCTTCTTTGAACAAAAGCCCTGTAAGGCTTTTGTTGTTTTCACCAAAGAGAGTTTTCTCTCTTTGGTGAAAACTTTTTTAAAGTTTTTTGCGGAGCTTTTTTTCAAAAAAGCGACCGTCCCCCTCCCCGGCAAACCCGAATTTGAGGTTATTTACTCTCCATTAATCTTTCTTCTCTGTACTCCTTTTCTCGCTTCAGTATATGCTGTTGCCTCTTCCACTCCCACAGGTAAAAGTACAGTGACATTGCCGAAAATATCATCGTATGAAAGGCACATAGCACAAAATAGACTCTGTTTACGTACGATGTGCGAAGCAGGGTGGGAACTGCCTCTGAAAGTATCTGATACAAAAACCGCGGCATATAATAAAGTCTTTCATAGTATCCGGAAAATACTGCCACACCTATGTACACCGCCACTGCCGCGATATGATTTATTATGATCACGCTAAGGGGCATTGCTTTCCTTTTTCTGTAATGGCTTTTACAGATCCCGTCCATTACAAGGCCGAAAACAACTGCCATAAGCACTATGCCTGACAACCATATGAGAAGATTTATCTTCCAGCTAAAGGGCGGCATACCTGCAGGCTTAAAGCCGTATACCATACTTTCCGAGCTCTGAGACCACACGCCGTCGAATATATCCCAGAAAAATTTATAATAATAGGAGACCGCGAATACGCAGGCTATCCATCCGAAAAAATACGACACTCTTCTCATTTTATTTACCCTCTCTCGCTCCTTATTTCAAGGGAGCTTTGGCAAGATCGGCAGGTCTTTTCCGTACAAGGAGATTTTATTCCGCAGATAACGCAGGCTACGGGACGGTCGTCTTCATTTTTTCTCACAGGATAAAGGTACTCCGTCCATTTCACGTGAATCACCCTATCACCCACCTTATATACGTTTTCGCGCTCACCGAAAAAGTATTCTCCCTCATCAAAGATCTCTACCTCATAAAGCTTCCCGTCCTCGCTTTTGCAAAGGGCCGTCTGCTTTATTGGTGCCTTTGAATGATTATCTATTTTTTCCGGATCGTTATTTTTCAGCTCCAGTTTTATTATCTCACCGCACCAATCCCGGTCAATGAGCTTTGCAGGAACACCCGACGCCCAGAACGGGATCAAAAGCAAAACAAATATCGAAGCGGATAGATTTCCGAAATTGGTAGTTGTCAGTCCGCTGTAGGTATAGTCTAAAAGTATCCACGCTACGGCAAGATATGCAAAAAGCTTGCCTATCCGCTCATATACCACCCTTCGTGCCTTTTTCCTTACGTCCTTGGGAACAGTTATTTTTCGCTTTTTCACAGTCAAGACTCCTTTATGAAAACGTAGTATTTAGGCAGCATATGCCCGTATACGTAGTCGCCGCTCTTCCATTCAAGAAACAGATACTCCTTTTTATTAAGCTTTCGGATTTCATAGGCACAGGCGCAGGAATCCACCTTTTCAAGAACGTATCCCGCAGTCCAGGTCTGAATGTTCCTCGATTCTATGACACCTTCGTTTGCAAACGTGCTTTTCATGTTCCCGTTTTCATAAAATTCCACGCTTTCGTAAAACAAAGGTAGTTTACTGTCCTTATCCGGACAAAAGGCATCCTTATCGGTAACGAAGTCTACGGCACACCATTTACCGATAATCTCAGGATCGTTGATAAAAGGAAGGTTGATCTCGTCCTTTAGGGCAATTTGTCTCTTGGAATAGGAAATATTATCAAGCTGCCTCAGAACAAGCACCGTCTCCTTGCCACCGCGGCAGTAATTATAGGATTTGTGCTCCACAAACATATATCTTTGATTTCCCACAAGCTCGATAGCATACCGATTTAAGCAGCGTCTACCAAGTCCGTTTTCTATGATCAAAAAGCCTTTCGTCCATCCGAAAGACCAATATTTTACTCCCCCGGGCAAAAAGCAGATAATACCGCGGTCAGTACCCTCACCCGTATTATTAAAGCCTCTTCCCGTAAAGAAATCCTCTCTGACTGCGAATTCTCCCACCACCTGCCATTTTCCAACTACGGACGGGTCATCCTCAAAGCCGATATCGCAATCTTCAAAGACGGGGGCAACGCTTTCCGCAAGCTTCAAGACATTGCAGCTTACTCTGTATCCGCCGTTATCACAAAGAAGCTCGAAATAAGAGATACGCTGATATCCCTTTTCAAAAAGCCAAAGCTCTATCTCATCACATTTACCGTCAAAGCTCTCCGGGTCGGGACAGGAGGTGCTTGCCGTGACGACTCCGTTGCTTTCGGACAGCCGCACGTCCCGCTCCGCTCCTTGGCTGGCATAGATACGCCTTACCTCATCAAGCTTTGAAAGCGCTTTTTTCAGCTTCTCTCTTTTTTCATAAAATAAAGCCTCGATCCTTTCAGAGGGCTCGTTTTCAGCAAGGATCGCTTTTATATCTGCCAAAGAAAAGCCCGCCTCCTTAAGAGACGTGATCCTGAAAAAATCCTCTGCCTGCTCCTTGGAATAATATCTGTATCCCGTAAAATTGTCTATATAGTCAGGCTTCAGGAGTCCCTCACTATCGTAATGACGGAGCACAGATATTCTTGTATTACAAAGCAACGCAAATTCACCTATCTGCATAAGCTCCCTCCCTTCACACTTATTATAACACTAAAGTTAAGGTGAGAGTCAATACACTTTCGGAGGAATCGGCAGAAACTTTTTGAAACTTTTTTAAAACTTAGTCCGAATTGATTGACACTTATTGCCATAATATGATATATTAAGATGATAAAAACTATTTAAGAGAGGTATATTATGTTTGGCGTAAATGTAACCGATTACGACAGAAAGGTCTGGGAAGAGGAGCTTTCCGATTTTCTGCCTGACAGAATTGTTGACGCACACGTACATATCTATAAAGAAGAAATGCAGAGAGTGCGCCCCGAGAACCGCAAGGGCTGTGTAAACTGGCCTCATATGGTTGCACCCGATCTTACTATCGAGGATATGAAGGAGTCCTTCTCCCAGATGTTCCCCGGCAAGGACGTGAAGGCTGTTATCATGGGTATGCCCACCTGCCGTCTTGATGCTGTAAACGAGTATGCCCTCTCCTGCGCAAAGCAGGAAAACATCCCCGCTCTTTACTGCACCAACTGGGACACAACAAAGGACGAGATAAGAGCTGCCATGGCGCAGGGTTTTGCCGGCATCAAGCCCTATCTCAACAACTGCCCCTCCTACATTCCCGAGAAGGAGGTTCGTATTTTCGACTATCTCACCCACGAGCATATGGAGGTCATGAATGAGCTGGGCGGCATCGTTATGCTCCACATCCCCCGTTCTCTCCGTCTTCGCGACCCTGTAAACCTTGCTCAGATGCTTGAGATCGATGAAAAGTACCCCAACGCAAAGGTTGTTATCGCACACATCGGCCGCGCATACGTTCCCTCCGATATCGGTGATGCTTTCGAGGTTCTCAAGGACGCAAAGAACCTTCTCTGGGACTTCACAGCAAACACTCTCACCCTCGCAATGACAAAGTGTATTGAGACTGTTGGCACAAAGCGCATCATGTTCGGAAGCGATATGCCTATCACAAAAATGCGTATGTACCGAATCTGCGACGAGGACCGCTACGTAAACGTAGTTCCCCGCGGCTTCTACGGCGACGTTTCCGGCGACCCAAATATGCGCGAGGTTGACGACTGGAGCCAGATGACCACATTTATGTACGAGGAGCTTCGCGCCTTCAAGAAGGCTTGCGAGGAGCTTTCTCTCTCAAGAGCTGACGTCGAGGACATCCTCTGCAACAACGCTGCAAATCTGTTCGGAATTAAGTTTTAAAATATACATCCTTAGTATTAAGTATTATAATGTGAGGAAAATAAAATGAAAAAGATCAAGATCGGCTTTATGCCCCTTTATATCAAGCTTTACGATGATATCAACCTTAACGTTCGCGGCCGTCTCGACGAGTTCTACGAAAAACTGGCAGTAGCTCTTGAGGGTGAGGGCTTTGACGTTGTAAGAAACCCCTTCTGCCGTATCAAGCCCGAATTCGAGGCTTGCGTTGCAAAGTTTGAAAGCGAAAACTGCGACTGCATCGTTACGTGGCACGCGGCTTACTCCCCCTCTCTTGAGTCCATTGACGCACTTGCAGGTACAGACCTTCCCATCGTAGTTCTCGACACAACTGAGACTTACGACTTCTACCATTCCGCAGATCCCGATGCCATCAACCTTAATCACGGCATCCACGGCGTTATGGATATGACCAATATGCTCCTTCGCCGCGGCAAGGCATACGCCATTGCTGCAGGCCATTTCCCCCAGAGCGACGTTATCGAAAAGGCAGGCCGTCTTGTTAAGGCTGCTGCCGGCGCCGCCAGCCTCAAGGGCAGCCGCGTTGGTACTATCGGCGGAAGCTTTGACGGTATGGGCGACTTCCTCATCTCCGACGAGGAGCTTCTTGAGACCTTCGGTGTTACTGCGGTTTACTCCGACGGCAAGCAGCTTACAGCCCTCCAGAGCTCAGTTACAGACGAGGAGATCGAGGCCGAGATCGAAAAGGATCTCGAGATGTGTCAGGTCATCGCCCCCTTCCCGAAGGACACTCATGCAAAGACAGTTCGCAACTGCCTTGCTGTAAGAAAGTGGCTTGAGGTTGAGAATCTTGATGCGTTTACAGTAAACTTCCGCGAGATCAGACCCTCCAACGGTCTTTCCGTAATGCCCTTTATGGAGGCGTGCAAGGCTATGGCACGCGGAACCGGTTATGCCGGTGAGGGCGACGTTCTCACCGCTGCTATTACCGGCGCACTTCTGCGCGGCTTCGGCGAGGCTGCATTCGTTGAGATCTTCTGCCCCGACTGGAAGGGCGGCTCTCTCTGCCTCTCTCATATGGGCGAGTTTAACCTTGCTCTTGCAGGTGCAAAGCCTGAGATCAAGGAAACAAACTTCATCTTCGGCGAGGCTGACAATCCTATCGTTTGCTACGGCTGCTACAAGGCAGGCGATGCAGTGTTTATCAACGTATTCAAGGGCGCAGACGGATATAATATGCTCATCTCCCCCGTTGAGATGCTTGCAGGACCCAAGAAGGATAACTACCAGGGAAGCGTTCGCGGCTGGATGAAGCCTCAGATGCCCCTCGGAGATTTCCTTTCCGCTATAAGCACCTGCGGTGTTACTCATCACTCCGCTCTCGTTTACGGCGCTGAGCTTTCTGAGCTTGAATTCTTTGGAAAGATCCTCGGACTTAACGTTATTACAGTTAAATAAAAGGAAGAGAGCCATTCCCCCGGGAATGGCTCACACGTTGTATTATGGAAAATATCATACTTGAAAAAGGCAGACCCGAAAGCTGTGCCTCCCGCCTTGAAAAGGAGATCCGATGCTATGATCTGCTTGACAGACTCGGAATAGAATATATGCGTGCAGATCACGAGGTTGCCGAAACTATGACCGCTTGCGAGGAGATCGACAGCACCCTCGGATGTGAGATATGCAAGAATCTCTTTCTCTGCAACAAGCAGCAGACCGCCTTCTATCTTCTCCTTATGCCCGGCGCAAAGCCCTTTAAAACGAAGGTGCTTTCAAAGCAGATAGGCTCATCCCGACTCTCCTTCGCAACAGCGGAGCATATGGAGTCTCTTCTGGATATCACCCCAGGCTCCGTCAGCATTCTCGGCCTTATGAACGATAAGGAAAAGAAGGTTAGGCTTCTCGTTGACGGCGATATTCTCAAGGGTGAGTACGTCGGATGTCACCCCTGCATCAACACCTCAAGCCTTAAAATCAAAACTGCGGATATGTTCGGTCCCCTGCTATCTGCAATGGAGCACGAAATGACGGTAGTTGACCTTCCCTGGAACGTTGACGAAATTTAACAGCATTATTTATTATAAACAAAAAAGGATGGCTATGGATTTTTCCATAGCCATCCTTTTTAGCACCGTCAAATTCGGGTTTGTCGGGGAGGGGGAACGGGGGACGCAAAGAACTTTTTTGAAAAAAAGTTCTCTGCACTCTCAAAAAACTTTGAACTATTGGTGTAGCTGAACTTTACAAGGCAAAAGTTGCAGGGCAAAGCCCTGCGGCGCTTACAGCGCCAGCCAACGCGGGAAAACCCCGAAAATGAACTCGTTCATTTTCGGGG
>SVTD01000035.1 GCA_015063955.1 Oscillospiraceae bacterium
TAGCTTGAGACCGCTTGCGGTTGGCAGATCTTTCGGTGGGCTTTCAGCCCTGCCAGTAACATGCCCTTATAGGGCTGAGCAAGCCACCGGCTTAGCCGGTGGTTATGACTTCAAAAGATAAGCTTTAAGCTCACTAACAGTTTCAACGATGACGTCGGCGCCGGCATCACAAAGCTCCTCGCGGCTGCCGTAGCCGTAGAGCACGCCCACTGAGGGGATGGAATTCTTTCGGGCTCCTTCAATATCGTGAAGTCTGTCTCCGATCATAATGCAGCTTTCGGGGGAAGGGCTTCCTGCCTGCCTGAGCGCTTCCTCAATGACCTCTGCCTTGTCTACTCTTTTTCCGTCAAGCTCGCTTCCGACCAATATATCGAAATACTGTCTGAAGCCGTAGTGATCTGCGATCCTTTCAGCAAATACCGTGGGCTTTGAGGTTGCCATAATGACACACTTGCCCGCCGCCTTGAGAGAGGAGAGCATATCGATAATACCGTCGTAAAGGCGGTTTTCGAATATGCCGCGGTCGCGGTAATACTCCCGGTATTTGGTTACAGCGTCAAAGGACTGAAGAATGGAAAAGTTGTAGTATTTCTGGAATGACTCGTGGAGGGGAGGGCCGATAAAGGTATTGAGAGTAGCCTTGTCCTCCACCTCGATGCCGTACTTTCTCAGGGCGTAGGCAACAGAGTTCGTAATACCCTCGCCGGGGTCGGTGAGAGTTCCGTCAAGGTCAAAAAGAATAAAATCAGACATCACGGGCCTCCTTTTACAGACTGTCGATATACTCGCAGGCTGCAAGGGCGGCTACAGCGCCGTCTGCCGTTGCTGTGGTAATCTGGCGGATTTTCTTCTGTCTTGCATCGCCGGCCGCAAAAATGCCGTCCGTTGCAGTTCTGCAGTTCTCGCCGGAGGCAAAATAGCCCCAATCGTCAAGAGTGCATACAGACTCAAAGGCCTTGTTGTCAGGCGCAAGACCGATGGCGATAAAGGTGCCGTCCACAAAAAGGACAGACTCCTCGCCATGAGTGTTCTTCAGGCGAAGTCCTGTGAGAAGTCCGTTTTCGGAAATAAACCCTTGTACGGTGGTGCCTGTTATATATTTAACGTTTGATTTTTTTCTGAGTGTTTCCAGAAGGCCTGCCTCGCCCGTAAAGTAGTCAAGGTTCTGAACGAGAGTGACCTCGCTTGCAGTGTCGGAAAGGAGAACAGCCTCCTGCAAAGCAGAGTTGCCTCCGCCGATGACCGCTACCTTCTGACCCTTATAGAATGCGCCGTCGCAAACTGCGCAGAAGGAGATTCCGTTTCCTACAAGCTCCGCTTCGCCCTCAACGCCAAGCATTCTGTGCTTTGCTCCCGTGGCGAGGATAACAGCCTTAGCCCTGTAGGTGTCGCCCTCAGCCGTTTCTACGGTCTTTGTACCGTCAGCCTCGACGTTGACTGAGCAAACTGTTCCAAGCTCGATCTCAGCGCCCATTTCAAGCGCCTGATCTACCATAAGGTCGGCAAGCTCGTTGCCGCCGATCTCCTTGAAGGCAGGGTAGTTTTCGATCTTGGGTGAAAATGTGATCTGTCCGCCGAAGGTGCTCTTCTCGATAACGAGACAGGACTTTTCAGCTCTTCTTGCATAAACGGCAGCAGTAAGTCCCGCAGGACCTGCGCCTACAATAATTATATCGTGCATATCGTTCTCCGAAAATGAATTATATATTATTATAACACTTTATCAGATGAAATACAATACGGAGTAATTTATTATTTTGTTATACGACGGTTGTATTTATATTCTTTACCTGAATTATTAGAAAAGCTGACCACCCTCGGTCAGCTTTTTCAGATAAAATAATATGAAGGAATCCGCCATCGACGGATTCCTTTTCTTTAATTTTTAAGTGCTTGAATAGGAGCGGGAATTCTGCCTCCGCGTGAAATAAACTTAGAAGGAGACTGCTGAGTATTGATCCTCATAACGGGGCCGCTTCCGAGAAGGCCGCCGAACTCAAGCTCCTCGCCGATCTTCTTGCCGATAGCGGGAATAGCACGTACTGCCGTGGTCTTTGAGTTGATCATACCGATTGCCGCCTCGTCTGCAATGATGGCGGAGATAACGTCTGCAGGTGTGTCGCCGGGGATAACGATCATATCGAGACCGACGGAGCATACTGCGGTCATAGCCTCAAGCTTTTCAAGGCAGAGAACACCCTCGCGGGCAGCACGGATCATTCCCGCATCCTCAGATACGGGGATAAATGCACCGGAAAGTCCTCCTACGTTTGAGGATGCCATAACGCCGCCCTTCTTAACGGCGTCGTTAAGCATTGCAAGGCAGGCTGTAGTGCCGTGGATGCCGCATCTCTCAAGACCGATCTCCTCAAGAATGTGGGCAACGGAGTCGCCTACGGCGGGAGTGGGAGCAAGAGAGAGGTCAACTATACCGAAGGGTACGCCGAGGCGCTTGGATGCCTCGCATCCTACGAGCTGACCCATACGGGTGATCTTGAAGGCTGTCTTTTTGATAACGTCGGCAATTTCGTTAAGGTCTGCATCGGGGTGCTTCTGAAGAGCCGCTCTTACTACGCCGGGACCTGAAACGCCAACGTTGATAACGCAGTCAGCTTCGCCCACTCCGTGGAACGCGCCTGCCATAAAGGGGTTGTCCTCAGGGGCGTTGCAGAATACGACGAGCTTTGCGGCACCGATACAGTTGCGGTCTGCGGTAAGCTCTGCCGCCCTTTTAACAGCCTTACCCATAAGGGCGACGGCATCCATATTGATACCGGATTTCGTGGAGCCGATGTTTACGGAGGAGCAAACGCGCTCGGTTACGCTGAGAGCCTCGGGAATAGCCTCGATAAGAGCGAGATCTCCGGCAGAGAAGCCCTTGTGAACGAGAGCGGAAAAGCCGCCGATGAAGTTTACGCCCAGAGTATCTGCGGCGCGGTCAAGGGTTTTTGCGTATTTTACAGGGTCTCCTCCGCTTACAGCGCAAAGCATAGCGATGGGAGTAACTGAAATTCTTTTATTGATGATCGGGATACCGTAAAGAGCAGAGATGTCCTCGCCGGTCTTGACAAGGCTTCCCGCAAGGCGGCAAAGCTTGTCGTAAACCTTTCTGCAGGATGCATCAATGTCGGTATCACAGCAGTCAAGAAGGGAAATACCCATTGTGATGGTACGAATGTCAAGGTTTTCATTCTGTATCATCTTAATGGTTTCCATAATATCGCCAAGGGTATGCATCGTTACCTCCTTAAATTCTGTGCATGGAGTTGAAGATATCCTCGTGCATGATGTTTATCTGCATACCGAGTTCATCGGCAAGACAGCTGAGATCTGAACGAAGATGGGAGAAATCACAGCCCTCGTCGGAAATATCAACGAGCATTACCATAACGAACATATCCTGAAGGATGGACTGAGTTACGTCTGAAATATTTGCGCGGTTTTCGGAGCAAACTGCGCTGACACGGGCAAGGATGCCGAAGGTGTCCTTACCGATAACGGAGATTATAGCTTTCATTTTTTATTTTTCCTTTACTGTTTGTTGATAATATTTTTGCCGTCGTAGACGAGAATACCGTGACCCTCACCTGCACGGTTGCCGCCTGCAAGCCAGTCGGCATAAGCGCGCTGTAGGCCTGTGTCGCGGGGGAGGGAGGAGGCGTCACCGTTCCAGTCAACGTTGAACACTCTCCAGCAGTCGCCGAAATTGTCGTCGTACCAGTAGTGAACTATATCGAAGTTATCCATAAAGCGGCGGATATTGGACTTTTCTGGGAGAAATTTCTCGTGATCCTTAAAGAGAAGCCAGGAGCCGCACTCTATAACCATCTTGCCGTCGTGAATAAAGCGGGGATAGTACTTTTCAAAGAATTTATACGCACGGGAAAGTGAGTCCTCAACGGATTCCTGAGTAAGGGGACCGCTTGAGGGGATATGGAGATTGATGACAGGAGTCTCGGGGGTCAGCTCAACTCCGCAAACCGTGTGGTTTCCCTGGGTTGCAAAATGGGTGGAAAACTCGTACTGAAGTCTTCCTATCTCAAAGCGATCCAGAACGAATGCACCGCAGAACCATGAAGCAACGAAGCTTCCCCATACGCCGTGCATCTTGTAGCATTCCATAAGCTTGTAGCGAAGGTCGCGCATGGTGTCATAGTAAACGTCCAGGGGAAGACCGTTCTTTTCGTACATTACGCGAAGGTGCTTTCCGGCACACACAAAGCAGAGAAACTGAGTAGCTCTGCCGTCAACGGATGCAGCATTTCCCGCCTTGGCGGCAAGAACGATGAACTCGCCGAAATTCGTGCGGTCGTACTCCTCGTACTCAGAAAGGTATTTATCGAATACCAAGCGGCTTTCGTCGCAGGCCATAAGCTTATCGTAATCTGAAAGCAGATGTTCTGAAGCTTCAGCAGGATAATCCTGCATTTTGATAAAATTTATAATATACTCTCTCATAATTCAATTCCTTTTCCGGTAAAAAACAACCAATTACATTATAGTGACAATAAATCTAAAAATCAATAGGAACGCAAAAACTAACTGATTTATGTTTTTTTATCAAAGATATTGTTTTTTTGCAGGATGTATGATATAATTATTCAATATTATATTTGAGTTTTTTTGGAGGTCAATATGCTTGATGAGATCAAAATGATAGCTGACAGAGTCCGTGAAATGCGCGATATTCTTGAAATAGATGCCAGCGAAATGGCTGAAAAGATCGGCGTTTCAGAGGAGCAGTATCTTCAGTATGAAAATGCCGAGAACGATATTCCCGTAGGCAAGCTTTATCTTATGGCGGCAGAGTTCGGCGTTGACCCCACGGTCCTTCTTTCCGGTCAGTCCCCCCGTATGGAGGATTATACCGTCATCCGCGGCGGCAAGGGCGTAACGGTTGAAAGATATGCAGGTTACCGCTTCACCTCTCTCGCATTTAATTTCAAGAACCGCGATATGGAGCCTATGATCGTGTCCCTTCTCCCCTCCGATGAGCAGCCCGAGCTTGTTACCCACGCAGGTCAGGAGTTCAACTACGTTCTTGAGGGTACTGTTGCCGTCACCATCGGCAAAAAGACCCATATCCTTAACGCAGGCGACAGCGTATACTTCAATCCTGCACTGCCTCACGGCCAGCACGCCGTTGATGCACCCGCAAAATTTCTCACAGTTATCAATGAATAAAAGGTAAAAACAATGAATCTTCTTTCCAGGTTCCTCCCGAGAGTTGAGTTTGACTCTTACGAGGATTTTAAGAAAAATTATAAAGTAGAAGTACCCGAAAACTTCAATTTTGCCTACGACGTAGTAGACGAATATGCACGTCTGTGCCCCGAAAAGCAGGCGCTTATCCACGTGGATGAAAACGAAAAGATAACCCGCTATACCTTTGCGGATATCAAAAGGCTTTCCGATAAGTCCGCAAACGCTCTCAGAGCTATGGGAGTAGGTAAGGGTGATGCCGTAATGATGATGATGAAGGAGCGCCCCGAGGCTTGGGTGCTTATATGCGCAACTCTGAAGATAGGTGCAGTCATCATCCCCGCAACCTATCAGCTCACTCCGAAGGATATCGTTTACCGCTGTGAGGCGGCAAACGTAAAGTTTATCTGTATGGCAGAGGACTCAGAGGTTATCGGCCATATGAGAGATGCAAGAGAGAAGTGTACCACCCTCAAGGGTGTAGCACTTGTGGGTGACGGCATTTCCGAGAGATTTGGTGACGAGTTCGTTGACTGGAGAAAGACGGTAAACGAATCGGACGAAAATCTCGAAAGAGTGATGAACGAAAATTCCGATACAATGCTTATCTATTTCTCCTCCGGCACGACCGGTATGCCCAAGATGATCGCCCATAACTTCACCTATCCTCTCGGCCATATAACAACTGCAAAGTACTGGCACCACGTAGAGGATGACGGCGTTCATTTCACGATGGCAGACTCAGGCTGGGCAAAGTTTGCCTGGGGTAAGATCTTCGGTCAGTGGATAGGCGGTACGGCTCTCGTTGCCTTTGATACGGGACGCTTCAATCCCGAAATGCTGATGCGCGTTATCGGCGAGGTGCGCCCCACCACATTCTGTGCGCCTCCCACCATCTACCGTTTCCTTATTAAAGAAGACCTTTCTAAGGGTGATTTTACGTCTATCCATCACTGCACAACTGCAGGCGAGCCTCTTAATCCCGAGGTTTTCGATCGCTTCAAGGAGGCAACGGGTCTTGAGATCCACGAGGGCTTCGGTCAGACGGAATCAAGCGTAATTATGGCAAACTTCGGCTGGGATAAAATAAAGCTTGGCTCAACGGGTCTTCCTTCACCTCTTTACGATATCGATATCGTAGACGAGGAGGGCAATTCCTGCGAGGACGGTGTAGTAGGCAGGATCGTCGTCAGAAACGCAGTCAAGGACCGCCCTGTAGGTCTGTTCTTTGAATATAAGAACGACAGTGCGGCAATGGCAAAGGCGTGGCACGACGGTATGTACGATACGGGCGATATGGCGTGGCGCGACTCCGACGGATACCTTTGGTTTGAGGGCAGAAGCGATGACGTTATCAAATGCTCCGGCTACCGTATAGGCCCCTTCGAGGTAGAGAGCGCTCTTATGACCCATCCTTCAGTTCTTGAATGTGCCGTAACTGCCGTACCCGACCCCGTAAGAGGTCAGGTAGTAAAGGCAACTATCGTTCTTGCCCGCGGCTACGAGGCCTCGGACGAGCTTAAAAAGGAGCTTCAGACCCACGTAAAGAAGGTTACCGCTCCTTACAAATATCCCCGTGTGGTTGAGTTCGTAAAGGAGCTTCCAAAGACCACCAGCGGAAAGATCAAGAGAACGGATATCAGAAGATCCGACGCTGAGAAGATTAAGAATTAAGTGAAAATCCCCTGTGCTATAGCACAGGGGATTTTTAAGTATTATTTAATCAGAAAAAGGTAAGCTGCGTGGTATTGTCCTCGTCCGATGAAGGATCGGGCTGCTGCTTCTTTGGCTTCTCCTCTTTTTTCTTTGGGGCTGACTTCGTTAGGCCGCCAACGTCGCCGAAGGAAAGCTGATTTGTTTCTGACATACCCTTGAGAACGCCGTTTTTATCGAGAAGCTCGACTACCGCCTTGGAAAGCTTGCCTGCGTTTTTGAGATCCTCAATGGAGAAAATGTCCTCATTGTCGCGGGCGTTCATGATATTCATCGCCGCAGACTCTCCAAGACCTGCAATGGATGCGAAGGGCAGGCGGATGCCGTCCTTTTCCGGGAGAAATTTGGTAGCGTCGGATTTTCCGAGATCAACGGGAAGGAATCTTATACCTCGCACAACAGCCTCGTTGCAAAGCTGGAGGGCGGAGTGCATTTCCTTATCCTTTGCGGTGGCGTCGCGGCCCATTTTATCGATCTCCTCCATCTTTGCCTTGATGGATTCCCGTCCGCCAACCACGATCTCCGCTTCAACGCCACCGGGAGCCGCCGTGAAGTACGCGGCGTAGAATTCCTTTGGATAGTATATCTTATACCAGCCAAGGCGCAGAGCGTCGATAACGTATGCTGCTGCGTGGGCCTTCGGGAACATGTACTTGATTCGCTTACAGGATTCGATATACCAGTCGGGAACGCCGTGCTCGATCATTGCCTCCTCGTATTCGGGCTTGAGACCCTTACCCTTACGAACGTCCTCCATTATCTTAAAGGACTGAGCCTTATCCATATCGTGCTGCTGGATAAGGTAGAGCATAATATCGTCTCGGCATCCGATAACGTCGGAAATGGTGCATATGCCGTCGCGGATAAGCTCGTCTGCGTTGCCGAGCCAAACTCCCGTACCGTGAGTAAGACCGGAGATCTGAAGTAGGTCTGAGAAGTTTTTCGGCTGTGCCTGAATAAGAACGCCTCGAACGAATTTTGTGTTCATCTCGGGAAGTCCCAGGGTGCCCGTTTCAACTCCCAGAAGATCCTCCTGGGTAACTCCCAGGGGCTCGGGGGAGGTGAAGAGCTTATAAAGAGCGCGGTCGGAAAGGTCGCACTCAAGAACGCTCGTGTTCGTATATCCCTCAAGGCGCTTGTACTTTGTGGGAATATCGTGTCCAAGCTCGTCAAGCTTGAGGATCGTATCGTGGAGATACTTGAACTCGAAGTGGGTAGTAATGGTGGAGGAATTGGGGTCGTCTGCCGGGTGCTGAACGGGGCAGAAATCGTAAACGTCGTATTCCTGGGGAACGACGATGATGCCGCCGGGGTGCTGACCCGTGGTGCGCTTAACGCCGACGCATCCTGCTATCAGGCGCTCAACCTCGGCGCGGCAAACGGATATGCCCTTGCCCTCAAGATATTTTGCAACGTAGCCGAAGGCGGTCTTATCCGCCAGAGTACCGATGGTACCGGCACGGAAGGCGTGACCCTTACCGAAAAGCTCCTCGGTGTATTTGTGGATATTGCCCTGAACGTCGCCTGAGAAGTTCAGGTCGATATCGGGAACCTTGTCGCCGTAGAATCCAAGGAAGGTCTCGAAGGGGATGTCGTGTCCGTCGCGGTACATATTCTTTTTGCCGCAGCGGGGGCAGTCCTTGGGGGGCAGGTCAAAGCCTGATTTCGGGGTGCCCTTATCGTGCCATTCGGTGTAAAGGCAACCAAGACAACGGTAGTGAGGGGGCAGGGAATTAACCTTTGTTATGCCGCCCATCATTGCCGCAAAGGAGGAGCCAACAGAACCTCGGCTTCCTACCTCATAGCCCCATTCCTCGCTTTTCTCAACGAGACGGCGGGCGATGATGTACATTACGGCAAAGCCGTTACCGATAATTGATTTAAGCTCTCGCTCCAGTCGCTCGGAAACCTGAGGGGGAAGATCCTCTCCGAACATCTCGCGGGCCTTCTGGTAGCATTTTTCGCGCAGCTCGTCCTCACAGCCCTCAATTTTGGGGTCGTAGGTGCCCTTTGGTATGGGGCGCAGAGGCTCGATCATATCGGCAATAAGGTTTGTGTTTGTAACTACAACCTCGTATGCCTTTTCCTCGCCGAGATAGGAGAATTCCTCCAGCATCTCCTCGGTGGTTCTCATATAGAGCTTCGAGGGCTTATCCGCATCGGAGAATTTCATACCCGTCATAAGGATACGGCGGTAGATCTCGTCCTCGGGGTCCATATAATGGGCATCGGTGGTGGCGCATACAGGCTTTCCGAGCTTTTCACCGAGGGCAACGATCTTGCGGTTATAATCCCGAAGCTCCTCGATATCCTTTGCCTTGCCGCTTTCCACTAAAAACTCGTTATTGGCTATGGGCTGGATCTCGAAATAATCGTAGAAGGAGGCGATCTCCTCGATCTCCGCCTCGCTTCGACCGTTTCTGATGGCATCGAAAAGCTCTCCCGCCTCGCAGGCAGAGCCGATGATAAGCCCATCCCGAAGCTCCGTCAGCTTTGTTTTGGGAATACGGGGAAAGCGTCTGTAATAAGTAAGGTAGGAATCGGAAATAAGCTTATAGAGATTTTTCAGTCCCACCTGGTTTTTTGCAAGGATTATCTGATGATAGGTGCGGAGCTTTAAGGGGTCCGCATTTTCGCTCATGGTTTCGGAGAGGTGGTTAAAGTCCATGATACCCTCGTCGCGGAGCTTGTCTATCATTTTATAAAATATTGCCGACAGCATTTTCGCGTCGTCGGACGCTCTGTGGTGGTTGAAATCACCGAGGCTGAAATAGTCTGCCAGAATATCAAGCTTGTGCTTTTTCAATTCAGGGTTTACGTAGCGGGACATCGAAACGGTATCAAGATAAGGATTGGGGAAGGGAATAGAATGATCCTCGCATACCTTACGGATAAAGCTTGTATCAAAATCCGCGTTGTGAGCGATGAGAAGACGGTTGCCTGCAAAATCGAGGAACTTTCTAACAGCCTCCTCGTTTGAAATCTGCCCCTTTACCATATCGTCGGTGATGCCCGTAAGCTCCGTGATGTTTTCGGGAATAGGCATACCCGGGTCTGTCATAATATTGAGCTCGTCCAAAATCTCGCCGTTCTTTACCTTAACGGCACCGATCTCAGTGATGGCGCAGTTATGTACGGAAAGACCCGTGGTCTCGATATCGAAAACGATGAATTCATCGTTAAAATCGCTTTCTGTGTGACCGAAAACGGCGCGGCGGGTATCGTCAACGAAATATGCTTCGATTCCGTATATGACCTTGATAGGATCCTCCTTCATTCCCTCGGAGGCAAGCATTGCCGTGGGGAAGCCCTGAACGTTTCCGTGGTCGGTGATGGCAATTGCCTTGTGTCCCCATGCGGCGGCACGCTTAACAACGTCGGCAGGGGCGGCAAGGGCGTCCATTGCGGAAAGGTTTGTATGGCAATGAAGCTCAACTCTCTTTACGGGAGCAGAATCCTTTCTGATTATCCATTTGATTTTTTTGATGCCCTTTACGGATACGTTATATTCGCCGAATTTATCAGCGCGCACAGAGCCGTGGGCGGCAATGCACATACCGCTCTTCATGCTTTTTGCAAAGGGCTCCGCCTCTGCGGCGGGCATCTGCAGCTTTAAGAAAACGGAGGAATCGTTATCGGTGATACCGATGGTAACGGACATATTTTCGGAGTTTCTTATCTCTGCCGCCTCGGACTTGAATATCTTACCAAGCACCGTAACGCTTCTCATATTGGATTTTACCATTCTGAGGGCTGTGGGATCGGAGATCTCAAAATCCTCTTCGCCGTAGAGAACGTCTGTGGAGTTTGTATCAAAGGTCATTCTGCCGCTGCGGAATACTCCGCCCTCCAGCTCGTCAACCTCCTCGCTGCATTCAAAGAGGGAGTCGATTCGCTTGTACTGAGGCGCTTCCGCTTCCTTCTTTGCAGCCTCGGCTGCCTCCTCCTGACGTCTGCGTTCTTCAATAATTCGGTTGTATTCTACCGCCTGCTCCTGAGTTCTTCTGAGAAATTCAGCCTGGCGCTCAAGATATTCGTTATGATATTTTTCGTAGTCATCGCTCTGGTCGATGACGGTCTCGTAATTGAGTCCGAACTCGCTTCGGATGATGCCGGAGATTATCTCTCCTGCCTTTCCGAGGTCAAGAAGCTCCACGCCGCCGTGGGTGTAGTTTACGGAAATTGTGATGATCCCGTCCTCAATTACAGTTTTGCAATTGTCTAAAAATCCGTTGGTAACGGCGCCGACTCGTTTTGCCTCGGTGTAAACTTCCCCCATATAATCGGGGCTGAACAGCTCCTTGGGGTAATTTGGCAAAAGCCTAATATATGAAAGCTCATAAAGCTCGGCCAGCTCTTTTTCTGTTTTATAAAGATCCTCCTTGGAAGCCAAAAAAGGAAGAGAAAAGCGAACCTCGTAAAGCTTTCTCTCCCTGTCGCCTGAAAGACGGGCATCGGAGGAATATTCGAATATTTTCTGCTGTGCGCTGCCCGAGGGCTTATATCGTGAGAATATTTTTGTGAGAGTACGTCCCTCAGCCATAGCTTTCATTCCTTTCGTAGGGATAAATTTATCCTTTCCCCGGGAAGGGGAAAGGATAACGTAACGTTTTTTAGCCTATAAACTTGACCGTTTCCTCGATAAGTGTTTCTACGATACGGTCCTCCTCCACGCGGCCGAGAGTTTTGCCGTCCTTGAAAAGAACTGCAAAGCCGTCGCCGCCGGCAATTCCGAAGTCAGCCTCACGTGCCTCGCCGGGGCCGTTAACAACGCAGCCCATAATGGCAACGTTGATCTTCTTACCCTTAGTATCGATGGAGGCGGATGCCTCGCGGAAGCGCTCTGCAAGACCGATAAGGTCGATCTTCGTTCTGCCGCAGGTGGGGCAGGCGATTATGTTGATGCCCTCTGTAATCAGGCCGAGAGATTTAAGTATTTCCTTGCCGGCAAAGACCTCGCGAACGGGGTCTGCCGTGAGGGAAACTCTGAGGGTATCTCCGATGCCGTCGCAAAGAAGGCTTCCGATGCCGATGGCGTTTTTGATAATACCGGAATACTCTGTTCCTGCCTCTGTAACGCCAAGGTGGATAGGATATGTGGATTCTCTTGCCACGATCCTTGCCGCCTCGGTCATGGTCTTGATGGATGACGATTTGATGGAGATAACGGTATCGAAGAATCCCATTGATTCGAGCTGATCTGCCTGAGTGAGGGCGCTTTCCGCAAGAGCCTCAGCGGTAGGTGAGCCGTATTTTTCAAGGAGGGATTTTTCAAGGCTTCCGCCGTTAACCCCTATGCGGATGGGAACACCGGAAAGTCTGCAGGCATCTGCAACCTCGCGGACCTTCCACTCGGCGCCGATATTTCCGGGATTGATACGAACCTTATCAACTCCGTTTTTAAGGGCAGCTAGGGCGATCTTATAATCGAAATGAATATCTGCAACGAGAGGGACTGTGGCACCTGCGTTTCGCACTGCGCAAAAAACGGGTGCCGCATCCTCATCGGGAACGGCGATGCGGACGATATCGCAGCCTGCGTTCTGGAGGGCGAGGACCTGGCGGGCCGTACCCTCAAAATCATGGGCGGGAATATTCGTCATGGATTGGATGCTTACGGGTGCATCTCCTCCGATGAGGAGACCGCCTGCGTTTATCTGTCTTGATGCACGTCTCATACTGATTACCTTTCCTTTTAGAATAGGCCTATTATGTCCTTTGCGCAGATGAAGATCATCAGAAGCATAAGCAGAGCAAGGCCTGCAAAGTTGATATATGCCTCGATCTCCATTTTGAGAGGCTTTCTGCGTATAGCCTCGATAAGAAGGAACACTATCCTTCCTCCGTCAAGGGCGGGGAAGGGCATAAGATTCATAACGCCGAGATTGATCGATATGACCACGGCAAGGTAGGTGAAGCTGTAAGCTCCCGTATCTGCGGCCTCGGTGAGGGCCTCCGTAACGCCTACGGGACCGGAAACCGCCTCAATGCCGTATCTGCCCGTAACGAGATCGTAGAGGGATTCCCAGATCATCTTCACGGTGTACGTGGTCTTAAAGAAGGAATGCTTTACAAGGTTGAAAAAGGTGGGGCGCTCTCTGTATACGAGAAAGTCGTTTGAGCCGAAGGCTACTCCCTGAGAGGACATCTGAGGAAACTCCACGTCACTCAGAGTAAGCACCTCGCCGTCACGCTCAACGGTAAGGTCAACGGGCTCGATTCCAAGTCGCATGATCTCGTACATAAGATCGTCGCCGATATAGACGTTATGACCTTCAACCTCGAGTATACGGTCATCAACGCAAAGTCCTGACTCAGGGCTGACAGCGCCCTCCATAAACTCGCCTACGACCGTAGAGGCAAGCTGATTCGGAGCAGAGCAAACGAGGACCGTCATAACGAGGGCGCCTGCGAGAAGGTTTGTTGCAGCGCCGGCAACGGTGATGATAAGCCTCTGCCATACAGTCTTTTTATTGAAGGCGTTGGGATCGTCGCTTTCCTCGTCCTCTCCCGCCATGGAGACGAATCCTCCGATGGGGAAAAGGCGGAAGGAATAGGTGATGCCGCTTTTCTTTGATTTCTTGGAAAAGATCTTCGGTCCCATACCTATGGCAAACTCATTTACCGTAACCTTGAAAAGTCGGGCAAAAAGGAAGTGCCCTCCCTCGTGAATGAAAATGAGAAAGCCGAAGAGCATGATCGCGAGTAAGATCTGCAGGATATTGATTACTGTTGCCATTGAAATCTCCGTTGAGAAAATGAAAAATAGGGTTGAAAACCGGGAGTGATCCCGGTTTTCTCAATTAAAGAATTATCTTTGGATTAGCCTTCTTGCAATTTCTCTCGCTTCGCGCTCTGCGGCAAATACTGCCTCGGGGCTGTCTGCGGGGATGACGTTGCATTTTTCTATTGTTTCCCGCACGATGTCGGAAATACCGTTGAAGGAAAGCTTTTTTTGGATAAACGCCGCCACAGCCTCCTCGTCTGCTGCAATGAGGGCTGCAGGTGCGGTGCCTCCCTTGTACCACGCGTCAACTGCCGCAGAAAGGAGAGGGAACGCCTCTGTATCGGGGGCGTGGAAGGTAAGGGAGCCGACCTTAACAAAATCAAGGGGCTCACCGCCGAAGGGAGCGCGGTCGGGATAGGCGAGGGCGTAGCGGACGCAGTCCCGCATATCGGGATATGAAAGCTCTGCAATAACTGCACCGTCAGTATATTCAACCATTGAATGAATAATGCTCTGGCGGTGAACGAGAACCTCAACGCGGTCGGGCTCGACGTTAAAAAGTCGGCAAGCCTCAATAAGCTCAAAGCCCTTATTCATCAGCGTTGCGCAGTCGATGGTGATCTTTGCGCCCATTTTCCAGGTGGGATGGGCGAGAGCCATTTCAGGGGTAACAGCCAGAAGCTCCTCACGCTTCTGGCCGAAGAAGGGGCCTCCGGATGCTGTGAGAAGTATACGGCGCACCCTGGACGAATCGGCGGGGGCTTTGGGGCTTGCGGCACCTGCTGCACATAAGCACTGGAAAATGGCGGAGTGCTCGGAGTCAACGGGGATAAGCTCGCCGCCGGACTTTTCGAGGCGCTCATAAATCAGGTGACCGAGTGAGATCAGTGCTTCTTTATTTGCCATAGCGATACGGGCGCCTGTGTCAGCCGCTGCGAGAGCTGCGGGGATGCCCGCCATTCCTGAAATGGAATGAACGATAAGGTCGCAACCGCATTCGCGTATGGAATCGCAAACGGCGCTCTCTCCGCTGTATACCTTAACGGTATCGGGAAGCATTGCGCGAAGCTTTTCGCCGTCTGCTGCATCAGGCACTGCAACGGCGCGAACGCCGCATTCCACAGCCTGACGGGCAACGAGGTCGATATTTCTTCCTGCTGTGAGAAGCTCTATTTTTACGCCCAGCCTTTGCAGGGCATCTATTGCCTGAGTTCCGACAGAGCCGGTAGAGCCGAGAACCGCGGCACTTCTGTTAATATAGTTTTCGTTTTTCATTACATTACGTTAAAGTAAGCGAGTGCTTCACAAGCGATAAGGATAAGGGGAGCAGTTGCAATAACGCTGTCGAAGCGGTCAAGAACTCCGCCGTGTCCGGGGAAGATCACACCGTAATCCTTAATGCCGTAGCGACGCTTGATAAGGGAGAAGATGAGGTCTCCGATCTGGGAAACGATGGAGATAACGAAGCCGAGAGCTGCAAAGATCCAGAGGGAGGGAAGGTTTTCGTAATGCATAAGACCGAGGATGAATCTGTAAAGCATACATCCGAGGATACAGAAAACGATACCGCCGATGCTTCCCTCAACGGTTTTTTTGGGGCTGACGGAGGGGATAAGCTTGTGGCGTCCGAAAAGGCGGCCGCAGAAATAAGCAAAGGTATCGGTAACCCAGGGAGCGATGAACACGAGAAGATAGATCACGCCTCCTACAGGACTTCCGTCCTTGGTTTCAAGGTTTCTGAGCTGAACGATGGAGATAAAACCGGTAATAATGTAAGCGCAGGTGGTAAAGGCTATGCAGACTTTATCTACGGGGATCTTTCCTTCTGAGAAAACTGCAACTGTGAAAAGGATCAGCATAATGCAGAAAAGGAAGGATGAATAAGCCGCCATGTAAAGGGAATGGCTCTGTATCGTCTGTGTAAGCACGGTAACGATGATCGTCATTACGTAAAGGCAAAGGGAAACTATAAAGTTCTTTCTCATGCCGACACATCCCAGCATTTCGTAAACGCCGAGGAGAGCCATAAGTCCGATAAGTATGGGGAAGGCAATGGTATGAGAATAAATACAGGCAACCACAAGAAGGGCAACGCCTATAACCGCGGTTATAGTTCTTTTGAGCATGATAAAAAATCCTTTCGATTCAATAATAAGAATGAAAAGCATCATACACTTTTCACTCTTCACTCTTCACTGCATATCGCTTATAAGCGATATGCTTATACTCCTCCGTAACGGCGCTTTCTTTTGGAAAACTCCACGATGGAGGCGATGAGCTCGCTCTCGTCGAAGTCGGGCCAGAGGCAGTCTGTAAAATAGAGCTCTGAATACTGAGACTGCCAGAGAAGGAAGTTGGAAAGGCGCACCTCTCCGCCTGTTCTTACGATAAGGTCGGGATCGGGACTTTCGCAGGTATAAAGACGGGAGGAGATATCCTCCTCGCAGATCTCTGTCTTACCCTCGGCAATAAGGGAATTGACGGCGCGGACGAGCTCGTCTCTTCCGCCGTAATTCAGAGCGATATTAAGGATAAGGGTATTATCCTTTGTGAGATCCTCAAGATAGAGGCATTTTGCGCGGAGCTCCTCTCCGAGACGCTCCTTATCTCCGAGGAAGATGTAACGGATGCGGTTTTTATCGTTATCGTCCTCAGCTTCCTTGATATATACATCGAGAAGCCGCATGATCTCCTTGACCTCCTGCGGCGGTCTCTTCCAGTTTTCGGTAGAAAAGGCATAGGTCGTGACGGTTTTGATACCCCAGTCACGGCAAAGGGTGACGGCTTTCTTGAAGGCCTTGACGCCAACACCGTGGCCTGCTTCTCTGGGAAGACCGCGTTCGCGCGCCCATCTTCCGTTGCCGTCCATAATAAAGGCAATATGCTGAATGCCTGAGTCTGCAACTATTTGAGGCATCTGAGATGCATCGGGCAGCTCGGACTTTTTAGATTTAAAAAACATAGCAATTCCCATGTTTCCTCTTGCGAGATGCAAGAGCATACGCGAAAAAAGTAAACTTACGGCAAAAGAGCCGTATTTTTCACGCCTTTGTCAACAAGATAAAAACTGCAAATAAACAGTTTGAGCGCCCCGATGCGGCTTTCGCCGCACCAAGGCGCAAAATAATCGGATTAGGATCAGACTTCCATGATCTCCGCATTCTTTGCGGCGGTAACAGCGTCAACTTCCTTGATGTACTTGTCTGTGAGATCCTGAACGTTCTTTTCGGATGCCTTCTGCTCGTCCTCGGTCATTGTTCCTGCCTTCTTTTCGTTCTTGGCAGCGTCAATAGCGTCGCGGCGGATGTTTCTGATGGAGACCTTAACGTCCTCACCCATCTTTGCAACCTGCTTTGTCATTTCCTTTCTGCGCTCACCTGTAGGCTGGGGGAAGCAGAGACGGATCACCTTACCGTCAGACTGAGGAGTAATGCCGATATCGGAAGCGAGAAGAGCCTTCTCGATGGACTTGACTGTTGTAACGTCCCAGGGAGAGATGAGAAGAGTTCTTGCGTCAGCAAGCTTAACCTCTGCCATCTGGTTGATAGCTGTAGGTGTGCCGTAGTATTCTACGTCGATGCCGCGGAGAACTGCGGGGTTTGCGCGTCCTGCACGTACTGTTTCGAGCTGTTCCTTGTATACGGAAATGCTCTTTTTCATTTTTTCTTCAAAGGGCTTTGTGTCGAGTTTCATTTGTATATCTCCTTAAATTATTTTAATTTTTAACAACGGTGCCGCAGTTGTCACCGGTAATTACCTTGTAGATGTTTTCGGACTGATCGAGACCGAAGCAGCACAGATGCATATCGTTATCGGAAAGAAGAGTTGCTGCAGTAAGGTCGATTGCGCCGAGATGGTTTGAAAGAATATAGTCGTAGGTGGTTTCTGTGAGCTTCTTTGCCTTGGGGTCGATTCTGGGATCTGCGGTGTAGATACCATCGATGTTCTTTGCCATAAGAACTGCCTCAGCTCCGATCTCGCAAGCGCGGAGAGCCGCACCTGTATCTGTGGAGAAGAAGGGGTTGCCGGTGCCTGCACCGAACACTACTACCTTGCCCTCCTCAAGAGCCTTTACAGCCTTGCGCTGGGAGTAATGATCTGCAAATGCATCCATCTCAACGGCGCTCATAACAACTGTGTCAACGCCGACGGAAAGGAAAGCATCCTGAATTGCCAGAGAGTTGATAACTGTTGCAAGCATACCCATGTGGTCAGCGCGAACGCGGTCCATAGCGAGGCCCTGACGTCCTCTCCAGATGTTGCCCGCACCAACGACGATGGCGATCTGTGCGCCCTCGGCGATGCAACGGCGAACGACCGTGCCGATCTCCTGGATATACCCGTAGTTTATAATACCGTCCTTGCCGCTGAGGGCTTCGCCGGAAAGCTTGAGAAGAACTCTTTTGTAAGCGATGCTCATAGTTATATACCGATCCTTATATATGTACTGGGCATAAATATACCAAATACATTTTACCCTAAAATATACGATTTGTAAATACTTTTTTTTATTCTTGGCGATAGTTTTGGAAAAATTGAGAAATAGTTTGACGGGAGGGTCTGCAGGTGGTATAATTAAATGAAGAATGAAGAATGAAGAATGAAAAATGAAAAACGAACAATTAAGGTACGTTTTTGCTTTGAGCAAAAATGAATTTTAACGGAGAATATATGGAAAAGAAAAAACCTCTGATTTTTGCTGTGAGGCTTATTCTTTGCGCTGTCACGTTTTTTGCAGGCCCCGTGCTTTATTTTTATCTTGTAAAAAAAGGTGCCGGGGACGCTATGATGTACAGCGCGGGAAGCGTCGTATTTGTGGTGCTGATCTCCCTTATCGGAGCTTTTGCCGTGTACCTCATATTGAAAAGACCTGCCGATGAGCCTGAGGCTTGTGAAGACTGTTCCTTTGAAGAGGATGCGGAGAGGGAGGAGACGGAAGCTTTTGTTGCTCACGACGGTGATGAGTCCCTTGAAGCGAGAGAGCTTTACCCCGAGCTTTTCAGAGAGAGGGACGTGGAGGAGGCTCAGGCTGCCCCCGCATACTACGAAGCACTGACGAAGGCACTGGGCTCCCAGAAGGCTGAGCTTGTACCGGAATCCGAGGATACGCAAGAGTCTGCCGAGGAGACTGAGGATATACTTGCCGTAGAGAAAAAGGATCCCGAAAAGCTTCCCGACATATACGATTCCATTCCCGATACTCTTCCCGAGGGCTATACGGTATGGGAGGAGGATGAGGAGCCGGACGAGCAAGAGGAGCAGGAGGAAACTGAAGAAAAGCCTGCCCCCCGCCGCAGCAAAATCTTTTCAAGGGCCTTGGCTGTCGTTCTGATAGCGGCGCTTTCCGCGTCCTTTGGCTTTGTCAGCGGGGCAGACTGCACTGTGTACAGCGACGGAGGCTTTGAGGTAAAGAGCCTTTTTGCAAAGGAAAGCTACAGCTGGCAGGACTGTGAGAAGGTAGAGATCGCTCCATCCTTTTTCGGTGACAGGATAGCGGTCACTCTCTATATGAAGGACGGAACGGAGCACGCCCTTTTGCCATCGGATCTCGTGTTCAGTGACGGCTTTTATGAAAAATATTCAACGGTATATTCCTATGCTATTCACGCCGTGGAGGCGATGACGGAATGCGGTGCCGAAAAGACCGTAAAGGAAAGAAAGACCATCGAAAGCGAATTTCTCCGCCGCACGGATATCGGCGAATATATCAGCGAGCTGATAAAATAATGAAGGAACGGTGAAGCAATGACAGACAGAGAAAGATTTATCGAAATATATAATACCTATATCAAAAGAGAGGGCGCGAAGGAGCTCCTTGAATACCTGACAGGCCCACAGTCCGATTTTTTCACAGCCCCCGCAAGTACCCGCTATCATAACAGCTGCCGCGGCGGACTTGTAAATCACAGTCTTAACGTATATGATTGTCTTTGTGATATCGTATCCCGCGAAAAAATGAAGGAGTACGGCTGTGCTCCGAGCGAGGAGACTATCGCCATCGTATCGCTCCTTCACGATATCTGTAAGGTGAACTTCTATAAGGAATCCTCAAGAAACGTAAAGGACGAAAACGGCGTGTGGCAGAAGGTGCCTTATTTCGAGATAGACGATAAGCTCCCCTACGGCCACGGTGAAAAGTCGGTGTACATAATCACGGGCTTTATGCGCCTGACCCGCGAGGAGGCTTTCGCCATCCGCTATCATATGGGATATTCAAACGATGCCGTAGCGAGAGACGTATCTGCAGCATTTGCAATGTTTCCCCTGTGCTACGCCGTATCCTGCGCGGATATGGAGGCGACGTTCTATATTGAGCAGTGAAAAATGAAGAATGAAGAATTAATGTTGAATTCCGCCCGAGGGCGGAATTCAACATTTTTTTAACGTGCTTTGGCTAAATTACCACATTTGCTCCTTCTCGGCAATCTTTTTCGTTGATTTATATATTGACAAAAAAACGGGATTTACATATAATTAAATGTACATATTTTTAATTTGGAGAAAACTATGAGTTTACAGAATATAAAGGTAGTTAAATTCGGCGGCACGAGCCTTGCTGATGCAAAGCAGCTTTTAAAGGCAAAGGCTATTATCGAGGCAGACCCTGCCCGCCGCTACGTCGTTCCCTCCGCTCCCGGCAAGCGTCACCCTGATGATATCAAGGTAACGGATATGCTCTACGAGTGCTATCGCCTTGCGGCTGAGGGTGAGGACTTTTCAAAGGAATTTAACCTTATCACAGACAGATATAACACCATCATTGCAGACCTCGGTCTCGATCTCGACCTTTCAGAGGATTATGAGAAGATCAAGGGCGCATTTATGTATCACGCAGGTTCTGACTATGCGGCATCCCGCGGCGAGTACCTCAACGGTAAGATCATGGCGCGTCTTCTCGGATATGACTTTCTCGATGCGGCAAAGGTGATCAAGTTCTACGATAACGGTACCTTTGATGCTGAAAAGACCAACATCATCCTTTCCGACAGACTCACCCGCCACGAGAGAGCAGTTATCCCCGGCTTCTACGGCTCTATGCCCAACGGAACCATCAAGACGTTTGCAAGAGGCGGAAGTGACGTAACAGGCTCCATCGTAGCGAGAGCAACGGGTGCCGATATCTATGAGAACTGGACAGACGTTTCGGGCTTCCTTATGGCAGACCCCCGTCTTGTAAAGGATCCCCTTGCTATCGATACCATCACATATCAGGAGCTTCGCGAGCTTTCTTATATGGGTGCCGGCGTTCTCCACGAGGATTCCATCTTCCCCGTAAGATTTGCAGGTATTCCCATCAATATCCGCAATACTAACGATCCCGAGGCTCGCGGCACAATGATCGTACCCAAGGCCGAGGGCTTTGACAGCGAGAGGGTTATCACAGGCGTTGCAGGTAAGAAGGGATTTTCCGTTCTCACTATCGAAAAGGATAAGATGAACGCAGAGATCGGCTTTGGCAGAAAGGTGCTTGAGGCTATCGAGGAGGAGGGGATTACATTTGAGCATCTCCCCTCAGGTATCGATACCATGAGCGTAGTTCTTTCCGCAGAGCTTACAAAAAAGCAGCGTAAGAGAATCATCAATAATATTTCCGCATCCTGCGAGCCTGACGATATCCGTTTTGAGGACGGCCTTGCGCTTATTGCGGTAGTTGGTCGCGGAATGGTCAGCGCGAAGGGTACTGCGGCAAGAGTATGTATTGCCATCGCAAATGCAGATATCAATATCCGTATGATCGACCAGGGCTCAAGCGAGATTTCCATTATCGTTGGTATCAACGAAAAGGATTTTGAAAAGGCTATCAACGCAATTTACGACGAGTTTGTAAAGAGATAATTCAAAAGCCTGCTGCAAACATTGCAGCAGGCTTTAAATAAAGAAACTTTTTAAAGTTTTTTGGAGTGCAGAACCTTTTTTACCTTGAATTGTCAAGTCAAGTGCAACAAAACGCCGGAAAAAAGTTCAAGAGGAGATTTCCAACCAAGGCATTTGCGAGGACGAGTATTTAATTTGAGAGCAAAATCACACAGTTGATCGTCTGAGAA
>SVTD01000036.1 GCA_015063955.1 Oscillospiraceae bacterium
AGTTTTTTGCGGAGCGCCGTACGATTATTGTTCTCTTTGGCTTCGCCTTTCGGCGAAGCGGGTGCGAAATTGCTGAGGCTACAATTATTGCTTTCTTTATTTTCGCACTAAAAAGCGACCGTATCCCCCCCTACAAACCCGAATTTGAAAGCACAGGGATGTTTCTGAGGACGGTATTTTTGTCTATTTATACAGGTCGGTTCTTGCGATGACGTTGTCCTGAAGCTCGGGGGAGAGGTTCACGAAATATTCGCTGAAGCCTCCCACGCGGACGATAAGATTCCTATATTCCTCCGGCCTTTCCTTTGCAGAAAGAAGATCCTCCCGACTCACAACGGTGACGGAAAGCTGCTGTCCCCCGTTTTCAAAATACGTCCTCCAGAGGGCGATGAAGCCCTCCGTTCCCGCAGGGGTATTGAACAGCGTGCGGTCAAACTTCAGATTGAGAATAAATCCGCTTCCGGGCAGAGTATGGTCAAGGCTGAGGCAGGAATTGAGAAGGGCAGTGGGGCCCTTTACGTCTCTTCCGGGAGTTGCGCCGATGCTGTCGCCGTAAAGGCTCTCGCTTTCCCTCTTGCCGTTTGGGAGAGCGCCTGCGCAGCTTCCGTTAAAGGCTGCCCGATTAAAGGGGGAGCAGCCTCCCGTATATACGCCTCCTCTTTCCGTCCTCTTTGTGCGAAGATAGGAGTTGTAGAAATCTATTACGTCGGCGGCGATAGAGTCAACGTATTCAATATCGTTTCCGAAATTCAGTCCGGAATTTTTGAAGGTAAGGTACATTTCCTCATATCCCTCGTAGTCCCTTTCGAGAGCATCCCGAACCGTTGAAAGGCTGTATTTTTTCTCGTCGTAAACGAATTTTTTGATGTTTGCAAGAGAGTCGATAAGCTCGGGCAAGCCCTCGCAAAGCACCTGACCGTGACCGTAGAGAGGGCCGCGGTTTTTATAGTCAAGTCCCTTTTCAATACACCCCTCGATGGTCATTGAGCGGATGGGATTTGATGTGTAGGCGGCGTGGATCCTTTGAGCCTTATTTGCCATACTGCAAACGCCGTCCGAAAGAAAGGCTATCTGCTCCTTTACGGCGCCGAGAAACTTTTCATATGTATCAAGCATCTCGCATTGTCCCGTCCTTTTGCCCACCTGCTTTTTATGTGCAGGGTTGAAGCCGTCAAAGAGAGCGTATTTCAGTGCAAGACCAAGGTTTACCTCTCCGTCCTCAAGACCCATATGAGACTTTCCCTGAATGTCGATCTGATTACAGCCGTTCATAACGTAACGGTGAGCGTCGGCAGGAGGGATCCCGAGGCTCTCAAGGGCGGGGCAGACTGCCTCGTCGTTATAAAGCGTAGGCATACCGATGCCCGTTGCAATGGTTTTTGCCGCCTCCCTGTAAAGCTTTTCGGGAGTGTTGCGGTGGCAACGCATGGTTATATTGGGAGTGTGGAATTTATACTTTCTTGCAACTCGGAGGATCTCGTAGGTCAGGCTGTTCGTAAGATCGTTCCAATTTTCGTCAGAGCCGGAGATGCAAAGGTTCCAGGTTCTTGTCTTATGGAAAAATACCCACAGATCTTCAAGCGCCTCTATTGATTCCGAATAGTCGGAGCCCTCCCAGAAATCCTTCATATAAAGATCGAAATGTCCCGGAGAGTCAATTCCGTCAAGGGAGAATACCGTAACGTAAACGCAAACTGCGTGGCTGAAGGTACGGGCAGGAAGGCGAGGACAGTAGGAAAAGGCTTCGATGATCCTTAGAAGCTTTTTTTCTTTGCTTTTTTCGTATTCCGCCCTTGCAGTCTCAAGGATCCTGTCACAAAGGAGCTCTATTGCCGAGAGAGTCAGGATCAGCCCCTCGTAAAAATCGTCACTTTCCGGATTTTTCTTTCTGTAAAGGGCGATCCTTTCACGCATTTTTATGGTGCCGAGCCTTGCAAAATCTATAAGGTCAGGAACGGCGTGGCCTCCCCAGGTGCCGCCCCAGCCCGAGCCCGATCTCGTAATATCCCATTCGTTTTCCGAAAACTCTGAGAAGTGACTGCCAAGGTCAAGGCTTTTCATGTTTTCTGCAATATAAAGATAGTCCTCAGCGTTTTCAGGGTATTTCTCAGCCTTTTCGCTGAGAAGCCACAGCGAAGGGCTCTGCCCGTCCGACCAAGATGAGGTGCAGGCCATATTGCCAAAATCGAGGCAGGGGAAGCCTGTGTCCCCGTCAAAGCTGATCCTTACAGCCTTCATAGCCTCAAGATAACCGTTTCCGGTGCGAACGTATTTGCTGTCGCTTTCTGCATTGAGATAGCCCCTGGCAAAGGGCTCGTCTGAAATTTTAAAATCGTACATATTATCACCCAAAAAATGCTTCCTGAAAAAGCCGGTTACAGCCCTTGCAGGAAGCTCACTTTTTAATTGATCAGAGTCCAAGCTCGTTTGCACAGCTGCAGATGATCTCGATGGAGCGATCGATACCTACGGAGCCGGAATTGAGCATCAGGTCATAGTTTGATCTGTCGCCCCAGTCCCAGTCGGTGAAGGTGGCAAAGTGACGGGCACGTCCCTTGTCGCTCTTTGCGATAAGGTCGAGAGCCTTTTTTCTGTCACAGCCGTAGCGCTCGATAGCGCGCTGCGCTCTCTTTTCAAGATCGGAATAGATAAACACCTTGAGAACGTCCTCGCGCTCGCGAAGGATATAGTCGGCGCAGCGGCCAACTATAACGCAGGGCTCCTTCGTATATTCAAGAATGACCTTCTGCTGAGCAAGGAAAACCTGCATGGTAAGGGGAAGAGTATTTGTTCCTGCAAGACCAAGCATACCGTATGAATAGCTGTTACCCATTGCGATATTGTAAAGGAAGCTTCCTGTAACTGCCTGCTCGTTCTTTTCGATAAAATCGGGAGAGAGACCGCTTTCCTTTGCCGCCGCGTCGATAAGCTCGCGGTCATAGTATTTAACGCCAAGCTTTTCTGCAACAGCCTTACCTATGGTACGTCCTCCGCTTCCAAGTTCTCGTCCTATAGTAATAACACCTTTCATAACAAACTTCCTTTCCTTGGTGCCGTAATTGTAAATATATAACAGTATTTTACCACAATCCCGCGAAAAATCAAGATAAAATAACAAAACCTCTTTACTTTTATGCAGTTTTTATATAAAATACTAAGGAGAATTATATGATATTACTCTATGGAAGGTTAAATTATGAATATTTCCGAAAATACCAGAGCTCTTGCCAAAAAAGCAGAGGCAGAGCTTGCCGATATATTTGCAGAAATCGATGAGGTCTCCCGCTACAGAACGGAAAAGCTTCTCGATATCTACCGTGAAAACCGCGTCAGCGAGGGACTTTTTGCCGCAAGCACAGGCTACGGATACGGCGACCGCGGACGTGATACCATCGATAAAATTTGCGCCGAGGTAATGGGTGCCGAGGCAGGCTTTATGCGCCCCTCCATCCTTTGCGGAACTCACGCTATCACCATAGGACTTTTCGCCCTTCTCCGTCCCGGTGACGTAATGCTCTCCATTACCGGCTCTCCCTATGATACTCTTCATTCCGTTATCGGTATGGACGGTGCTGACGGCTCAGGCAGCCTTGTCGATTTCGGAGTTGAATACGCCGAGGTTCCCCTCGCAAAGGACGGCGGTATCGACTACGAGGGCGTTGCGGCGGCATTTGAAAAATACAGCGGACGTATCAAGGTCGTATTTATCCAGCGCTCAAAGGGATATATGGACAGAAAAACTCTTTCCGTTTCCGAGATCGCGGATGCTGCGTCCTTTGCCCATTCCCGTCTTTCAAACGAGCATTTCGTAGTTCTTGATAACTGCTACGGCGAGTTCACGGAAAAGACCGAGCCCTGTGCACACGGTGTTGATCTTATGATAGGCTCCCTCATCAAAAACCCCGGCGGCGGACTTGCGGACGTTGGCGGATATCTTGTGGGAACCAAGAAGGCAGTTGATCTTGCAGGCTACCGTCTCACCTGCCCCGGAGTGGGACTTGAGGTAGGCGCCTCCCTCGGTCAGAACAGGAACCTTCTCCGCGGACTTTTCTATGCTCCCCACACTACTGCAGAGGCGCTGAAAACTGCCCATCTTGCGGCATATCTTTTCGATCATCTGGGCTACGAGGTAAATCCCGGCCCCTTTGAAAAGAGACACGATATTATTCAGACTGTAAAGCTTGAGACCCCCGAGGGACTCGTTGAATTCTGCCGCGGAATACAGTCTGCCTCCCCCGTTGATGCATTCGTTTCTCCCGAGCCCTGGGAGATGCCCGGATATGACGACGAGGTGGTAATGGCGGCAGGCGCATTCGTCGGCGGCTCCACCATGGAGCTTTCCGCAGACGGCCCTATGC
Source organism: Oscillospiraceae bacterium (assembly GCA_015063955.1). GTDB lineage: Bacteria > Bacillota > Clostridia > Oscillospirales > CAG-272 > Avispirillum. The sequence continues at coordinate 4,359 of SVTD01000036.1, forward strand.
GTGATCCCTATATTGCGTTTATGCAGGGCGGACTCACCTATGAAAGCGCCCGTCTTGCAGTTATGGCAGCGGCGGAGAGATGCGGCAAGAAGCCGCAGTAACTGCGGCTTTTTGCCGCATCTCAGTGAAATCCACCTTCGGTGGGTGAAATCCGCTTCGCGGGTGAAATATTTGCCAAAGGCAAATGTGAAAAATTTTGCGTTGCAAAATGTTGTGGTGGATTTTCTCCTTTGGGAGAAAATCATTGAAAGAAAAGAAGCTTTCTGCTCTTTTGGAGCAGAAAGCCTCATTAATTATTCATTATTCACTATTCATTATTCATTTGCTTTTTCCAGCGTGCTCCCCGTTCCCGCTTTTCACGAAAGAATTTTTTTAACAGTTCTGCGCATTCTTCTTCCATTACCCCAAACGTTATTTCGGGGTGATGGTTTACGGGGAGGGAGTTGAAGTCGCAAAGGCTTCCGAAGGCTCCTGCCTTCGGGTCGCGTGCGCCGATTATAACGTGGGGGATCCTTGCGTTGATTATGGCTCCTCCGCACATAAGGCAGGGCTCAAGAGTGACGAACAGCTCGCAGTCACGAAGATGCCAGCCTCCGAGAGCTTTTGATGCCATTCTTATAGCATTGCATTCCGCGTGGCTCGTGGCGTCGTTGCAGGTCTCGCGTCCGTTTCCCGCGGCGGCAATTATTCTATTGTCACGAACAATTACGGCACCTACGGGCACCTCGTCGAGAAGAGCGCATTTTTTTGCCTCCTCGATGGCTGCCTCCATATAATACATATCCCGTTCTAAATCTCTCATAAGCCACCTCTTTCTTTCTCAAGTATACTGAAAGGCAGGGCGGCTGTCAAGCAAGATGAGGTAATTATGAAATACGATTCAGTAATATTCGATCTCGACGGTACTCTTCTCGATACCCTTGACGATCTTCGCGACAGCGTTAATTTCGCGCTCAGGGCTCACGGGCTACCTGAAAGAACCCTTCCCGAAATTAGATGCTTTGTGGGAAACGGGGTGGGAAACCTTGTGAAAAGATCGGCAGGCGACGTTTCGGAAAAAGAGGTTGACGAGATACTCGCAACCTTCCGTTCCCACTATAAGGATCACAGCAGCGATAAAACGAAGCCCTACGAGGGAATAATCGGGCTGCTTTCCTCCCTTCGGGAGCGCGGCATTCCCACGGCGGTGGTCTCCAATAAGATAGACAGTGCGGTCAGAGCCCTTATTCCCGAATACTTCGGAGATCTTATAGACGTTGCCATAGGTGAGCTTGAGGGAGTCAAAAGAAAGCCTGCTCCCGATACGGTAAGGCTTGCTATGGAAAGGCTTTGCGTTTCTTGCCCCGTTTACGTCGGCGACTCCGAGGTGGACGTGCAGACGGCAAAAAATGCGGGGATAGACGGCATATTCGTGACCTGGGGCTTTCGCTCGGAGGACGAGCTGAGAGCGGCGGGCGCCGAGAGGCTCGTAAAGTCGCCCGATGAGCTGAAGGAGGCTTTGCTGTAATGCATATCCCAAGTTCTACAACTGCCGAAATCGAGGTGCTTTCCTTTGAGGATGCCCTCGTTCCATCGAAGGAGGAAAAGTACGACCGTGCCCGCTGGCTCTACGTTCCCGACTTCTACTCTGAGTACCGATATATTTTAGGCACTCGCGGAAAAAGGCCTCTTATCTGTATCGGCATCAACCCGTCAACAGCAGAGCCCGATAATTTAGACAACACCCTAAAAAGTGCCGAAAGAATAGCCCTTGCAAACGGTTTTGACAGCTTTATCATGTTTAACGTCTACGCTCAGAGGGCAACGGACCCGGATGACATGGAAAAGGAATTCAATCCTCATATGCACCGTGAAAACATGAAGGCATTTGAGTACATCCTCTCGCTTTCCGAGGGTGCGCCTGCAGTATGGGCAGCCTGGGGAACCATAATTGAAAAAAGAGCCTACCTTCGTGACTGCGTTCTTGATATGATAGAGCTTGGCGAAAGATACGGGGCTCAGTGGTTCACCGCAGGAAGCAGAAGCAAGAAGAAGGGGCACCCCCATCATCCCCTGTACCTGAGAAAGGATTCGTGCCTTGATCCTTTCGATGCCAAAACGTATTGCATATCACTTTCAGATAAATAATATAAACGGAGGAAAATCAATGAAGATAACAGAAACAGTACGCTATATAGGCGTGGACGATAAAACGATAGACCTTTTCGAGAGCCAGTACGTGGTTCCCAACGGCATTTCCTATAACTCATACGTTATTCTTGACGATAAGGTTTGCGTTATGGATACGGTAGATTCCCGCTTTACGGCAGAATGGCTTGCAAACCTCGAGACTGCCCTTGAAGGAAGAGCTCCAGATTATCTCGTTATATCCCATATGGAGCCCGACCACGCGGCAAGCATCGATTCACTTTGCGAAAAATATCCCGAGATGAAGCTTGTGGGAAATGAAAAGACCTTTAAGATACTCGGCCAGTTTTACGAAACCGACTTTTCAGAGAAGCTCGTAAGCGTCGGTGAGGGAGAATCCCTCTGTCTCGGAAACCATACGCTTACGTTCTTTATGGCGCCTATGGTGCATTGGCCCGAGGTAATGGTAACATACGATTCCGGCGATAAGATCCTCTTCTCGGCAGACGGCTTCGGCAAGTTCGGCGCCCTTGATACGGATGAGGACTGGACCTGCGAGGCAAGAAGATATTATTTCAATATCGTCGGCAAATACGGCGCACAGGTTCAGGCACTTCTGAAAAAGGCGGCGACCCTTGATATCTCCGTGATCTGCCCCCTCCACGGACCTGTCCTTACAGAGGATCTCGGATTCTATATCAATAAATACGACATCTGGTCAAGCTACCGTCCCGAGGATCACGGCGTATTCGTTGTAAGCGCATCCATCCACGGAAATACAAAGAAGGCGGCGCAGCTTCTCTGCGATATGCTTCGCGAGAGGGGCGAAAAGGTAGCCTTCTGTGACATTACGCGTGACGATATGGCAGAGGCTGTTGAGGATGCCTTCAGATACGACAGGATCGTATTCTGCGCCGCATCCTACGATGGCGGAGTATTCGCGCCTATGGCAGACTTCCTCACACACCTGAAGTCAAAGACCTACAGATCAAGAAAAGCGTTCATCGTTGAAAACGGCTCCTGGGGTCCTACTGCTGCAAGGACCATCAAGACAGAGCTTGCTGCAATGAAGGATATTACAGTTTGTGATACCGTGGTAACGATCCGCTCCGCAGTTAAGCCTGAAAACGTAGAAGAGCTGAAGGCTCTCGCAGAAAAAATAGCAAACAGCTAAAAAAAGGGATCCGCAATGCGGATTCCTTTTTGCTTCCTCGGTTGGGTTTGAGGGCTCAGAACAGGGATTCTTGTCACTTTTACTCCGATAATATTAACATATATATAAATATATATTAATTTATTGTGGTTTTGCCTATTGAAATCGGAGGGAGTTGGGAGTATAATTACTGTAGACTAATTATAAGCGGAGGTGTTTGTATGAGAGGCAATCAATATGCTGATTCCTTCAATGAAGGAATGGAATACCGTGCATACCGTTATTTCGGATGTCACTATACTAACGGCGGATACGTTTTCCGTCTGTGGGCACCTTCTGCCGAAAAGGTTTTCGTTGTGGGCTCCTTTAACGGCTGGAGCGAGGCTACCCCTATGGTGCGTCTTTTGGGCTCCGGACTTTGGGAGGGATTCGTTCCCGAGGGGGAGCTTGAAATCGGAGATCTTTATAAATATAAGCTTGTCTGCGGCGACAAGGAGGCCTATAAGGCCGATCCCTTTGCAGCCTATTCCGGCATCTGGCCCGAAAGTGCATCCAGAGTATTTCCCATAAGAGAATACGATTGGAGCGACGGTGCCTGGATGGAGGAAAGAAGGAAAAGCTTTTCCGGCCCCGATGCAAGAAGACGCCCCATAAACATTTACGAGCTTCATATTCCTTCCTGGAAAAAGAGAAGGGACGGCACTGTCCTTTCCTATACTGAGCTTTGCGACTCCCTTACACCCTATCTCTTGCAGATGGGCTACACCCACGTTGAGATAATCGAGCCCTTTGAGGCGGTGGAGGGAATAAAGTCCTGCTTTTATGCGTTCTCTGCACTTCACGGATCGCCCCTGGAGTTTTGCGAGCTTGTAGATGCATTGCATAAGGCAGGCATCGGAGTTATCCTTGACTGGAACATTTACGAGTTTTCCCTTGCGGAGCACGGGCTTTACGGCTTCGACGGATACAGCATCTGCTATGATGCGGATGGGGAGGACAAGAAAAAACGCTTTGATCTTTCGTCAAGGGTGGTTCAGTCCTTCCTTATTTCAAACGCAGTCTACCTTGCGGATACCTTCCATATCGACGGCATCAGAATGGAGAAGCTCTCCTCTGTGCTTTATAACGAAAACGGCTCCTTTGACAGAGCGGCAACTGCTCTTGTCCGCCGTATAAACGGCGTTATGAGGGATTATTTCCCCGACGTTATTATGATGACCGACGACCTTTTCGGAAAGAACGGCGTTACCTCAAGCGCTTCCGACGGTCTCGGCTTTACCTTCAAGTGGGACTCCGTGTGCACGAGAGACACTCTCGCATATTCAGCCATCGAGCTTTCGGAGAGAGCAAGACATACCTCCGAGTTGTCCGCGCCATTGAAGCACGCCTTCGGCGAAGCCTCGGTGCTCACTCTGGCTCATTCAGACGTTGCTGAAAAAAGGCAGTCCTTCATTTCCATGATGCCCGGCAACTATGACGAGAAGTTTGCCGGCAACCGAGTTTTTCTCACCTATATGATGACCCGTCCCGGCAAGAAGCTCCGCTTTATGGGATCGGAGATCGGTCAGTTTGATGAGTGGGATCCCTTCGGTGAGGTACAGTGGTTCCTTCTTGATTATGAAAAGCACGCGCGCCTTCAGCTTTATCTTGCAAAGCTTGGCCACATATATCTGGAAAATCCTGCCCTTTGGGAGCTGGACTGCGAGCCTCGCGGCTTCTCTCTCGACTCGGCTCAGGGCGGAATATTCGCCTACAGACGCTTCGATTCCGACGGCGGAGAGATCGCTGTCGTTCTGAACTTCACCCCTTACAGAATATGTAAGTATTCCGTAAGCGTTTCCCGCGAGGGAGAGTGGGAGGAGCTTATCTCATCCGACAGCGCTCAGTTCGGAGGAAGCGGAGTTGAAAACGGAAGGGTAGAGTCCATCCCCGTCCGTACAGGCACGACCCCTTATTCTTTGACAGTTGACCTCCCGCCTCTCGGCGCGGTGGTTCTGAAATATATTAAATAATTTATTTACATACAGGAGGATTTCAAAGTGTTCAAGAAAAAAGAGTGCGTAGCAATGCTGCTGGCAGGCGGTCAGGGAAGCCGTCTTTATGCACTGACTCAAAAGGTTGCAAAGCCTGCAGTTCCCTTCGGCGGTAAGTACCGCATCGTAGATTTCCCCTTGTCCAACTGCACAAACTCCGGCATTGATACGGTAGGCGTGCTCACACAGTACGAGCCCCTTCTTCTCAATGAGTATATCGGCAACGGTCTCCCCTGGGACCTTGACCGTACATACGGCGGCGTTAAGATCCTGCCCCCCTATCAGGGCGCTAAGGCTGCCGACTGGTATAAGGGTACGGCAAACGCTATCTATCAGAACCTCAAGTTCATTGACAGATATGACGCAGAGTACGTTCTCATCCTCTCCGGCGACCACATCTATAAGATGGACTACGCAAAGATGCTCAAGTTCCATAAGAAGAGAAACGCAGACTGTACAATCGCAGTTCTCGACGTTCCGATCGAGGAGGCAAGCAGATTCGGTATCATGTCCGTAGACGAGGACTCCAAGATCTATAAGTTCGAGGAAAAGCCCAAGAATCCCGAATCCACAATGGCTTCCATGGGTATCTACATCTTCACGAAGTCCAAGCTTTCCGAGTACCTTATCAACGACGCGGCTGATCCCGCATCCTCCAACGACTTCGGTAAGAACATCATTCCCGCAATGCTTGCAAACGGCGAGAATATGGTAGCTTATCCCTTCGAGGGCTACTGGAAGGACGTTGGAACCATCTCCTCTCTCTGGGAGGCAAATATGGACCTTCTCGGCGAGAAGCCCGAGTTTGATCTTGACGACGAAAAGTGGAGAATCTTCACCCGTCACGAAACTCTCGCTCCCCAGTACGTAGGTGAGGATGCAAAGATCGTAAACTCTATCGTAGCAGAGGGCTGTGAGATCTACGGTACCGTTGAGAACTCCGTTCTTTTCCCCGGTGTTAAGGTAATGCCCGGTGCTGTTGTTCGCGACAGCGTAGTTATGGGCGGATGTGTGATCGAAACAGAAGCCGTTGTAAGCTACTCCATCCTTGACACAAACGTTACGGTTGGCGCAGGCGCAATTATCGGCGGCAATAAGGGCGACGAGGCAGGTGTTGCCGTTATCGGTGACTCCGAGGTTATCGGCGCCGGACAGACAGTAGGCGCGGGCGAAATGATCCCCGACGTAAGAAAGTGAGGGTAAGATAAATGACTGCAGCAGGATTGATTTTTTCCAATATTCACGATAAGTGCATCCCCGAAATGACAGCCCGCCGTACAATGGCGTCTCTCCCCTTCGGCGGCAGATACAGACTCGTAGATTTCACCCTTTCCAATATGGTAAACTCCGGCATCAATAAGGTCGGAATCATTACTCACAATAACTATCGTTCCCTTATCGACCATATCGGTACCGGCAAGGACTGGGATCTTGCAAGAAGAAGCGGCGGTGTTATGATCCTTCCTCCCTTCATCACAGCATACGATAATCCCCGTGCAAACCAGCTTTATACTACACGCCTTGAGGCTCTCATGGGCGCTATGGATTATATCGCACACTGCCAGGAGGACGTTATCGTTCTTTCCGACAGCGACGTTGTTTGCAATATCGACCTTTCCGAGGTTATCGATCAGCACGAGAGAAGCGGCGCTGACCTTACCGTTGTAACAAAGAGAATGAATCTTTGCGGCGAGAAGGAATCCGTTGGCAAGATCATCGTATATTCCGAGAACGGAAATATCACTGAGTTCGTAGAGCATACACAGCTTATGTGCGGCGAGTACGACGTTTCCACAAACATTCTTGTATTTACAAAGACGTACCTTATGTCCCTTATCGACACTGCCATCGCTCACGGCTACAGAGAGTTCTATCAGCAGGCTCTTCCCGCTGCAATGGCAAACTCCAAGTTCTGCATCTATAACTACGAGGGCTTCTACGCAACAGTTGACAGCCTTGCAGGTTATTTCGCAAGAAATATGGAGCTTCTTGAGGGTGGCACGAGAGCGGCTCTCTTCGGCATCAAGGACAGACCCGTTTATACAAAGGTTCGTAACACTCCTCCCACAAAGTATGCTGAGGGTGCGTGCGTTAAGAATTCCCTTATCGCTGACGGCTGTGTTATCGAGGGTACTGTTGAAAACTCCATCCTCTTCCGCGGCGTTCACGTTAAGAAGGGTACGGTCATTAAGAACTCCATTATGCTCCAGAACTCCGTTGCCGGTGAGAACGTAACTCTTAACTGCGTTATCGCAGACAAAAACGTTATCATCCGCGACGACAAACTCCTTTCAGGTAGTGAGACACTTCCTTACTACATTGCGAAAGGAAAGATGATCTGATGAAAAAGATTCTTTACGTAGGTAGCGAATGTATGCCCTTTGCCGCTACGGGCGGCCTCGGAGACGTTATGGGAAGCCTTCCCGCGTCTCTTAAGGAAAAGTACGGTGATGAGTACGACGTAAGAGTTGCGATGCCTCTCTACGATTCCGTAAACGATTCATGGCGCAGCCAGATGAAGTTTGAAGCTAACTTCACGGTCCGTCTCGGCTGGCGCGAGCAGTACTGCGGCGTTTTCTCCCTCGTTAAGGACAACGTAACTTACTATTTCATCGATAACGAATTCTATTTCAAGAGAGGATGCCTCTACGGTCAGTATGACGACGGCGAGAGATTTGCATTCTTCAGCCTTGCTGTTCTTGAAATGTTCCCCCACATCGGCTTCTATCCCGATGTTATTCACGCAAATGACTGGCAGAGCGCGCTCACGGTCGTATATCTTAACACCCAGTTCAGAAACGTTTGGGGATATACTTACATTAAAACCGTGTTTACCATCCATAATATAGAGTATCAGGGTAAATACGATATGTATATCCTCGGTGACGTTTTCGGAATGGACGAAAGAAACGTTCCTCTTCTTGAGTGGAGGGGCTGTCTGAACCTTATGAAGGGTGCTGTCGAGTGTGCTGACAGAGTCACCACCGTAAGCCCCAGATACGCTCAGGAGATACAGTGGGCAGAATATGCTCACGGTCTTGAGGACCTGCTTTCCGGCGTTTCCTTCAAGCTTTCCGGCATCCTCAACGGTATCGATTATAACTATTATAATCCCCACGAGGATTCTGAAATTGCAAAGAACTATATGTGGAGAAGCATCAAAGGAAAAGCTGCCTGCAAGACAGCTCTCCAGGAGGAGCTTGGCCTCCCCGTCCGTGAGGACGTTCCCATGTTCTCCATTATCTCCCGTCTCGTTTCCCATAAGGGCACAGACCTTGTAAAGGCTGTGGGCTTCAGAATGATGGCAGAGCACGATTGTCAGCTTGTCGTTCTCGGTACGGGCGAGGCTCAGTACGAGGAGTTCTTCCGTGCACTTGAGCGTGAGTATCCCGATCGCGTGCGTGCACTTATCAAATATGACAGAAATCTTTCCAAGCGTATCTACGCTGCATCCGATTTCTTCATTATGCCCTCCAAGAGTGAGCCCTGCGGCCTCTCTCAGATGATCTGCTCCCGCTACGGTGCAGTTCCGATAGTACGAGAGACCGGCGGTCTTTACGACTCCATCAAGGGCTACTGGGTATGCGACGGAGAGATCCGCGGAAACGGATTCACCTTCGCAAACTATAATGCTGACGAGCTTTATGACCGTATCGGTGCAGCTCTTGCAGTTTATGAAGACGGCACTGCTATGAAAAAGCTTCAGCAGAAAGTAATGAAAACAGATTTCTCATGGAGCGCATCTGCCTGTCAGTATGCAGAGCTCTATAACAATCTGTAAAAAAGTAAGAATATAAACCAAAGTAAAGGAAAAAACCACCAATGAATTACAAACCCGGCGCAAACGAAGTAAAAGCCAATATTGAAACAAAGCTCCACCGCTATTTCGGTTGCTCTCCTGAGGAGGCTACCAAGGAACAGCTTTATAAGGCGTGTGCTATGACTGTCAAGGATATCCTGACAGAGAAGAGACAGGCATTTAAGCATAAGGTAAACCGCAAAGGCGCAAAAAGAGTTTACTATATGTGCATGGAGTTCCTTGTAGGACGCTCTCTCAAAACAAACATCCATAATCTTTCTCTTGTTAACGAGTATACCGAAGCTCTCAAGGACCTCGGTGCAGACCTTGCAGAGCTCTACGAATGTGAGCCCGACGCCGGTCTCGGCAACGGCGGTCTCGGCAGACTCGCCGCTTGCTATATGGACTCTCTTTCAAGCCTTGATTATCCCGCAACAGGCTTTTCCATCTGCTATGAATACGGTCTCTTCAAGCAGAAGATCATCGACGGTACTCAGGTAGAAATGCCCGATAACTGGCTTCCCGGCGGCGAGGTATGGCTCGTTCCCAGAACAGACCGTACCTTCCGTGTACGCTTTGGCGGTCGCATCCGCGAAAAGTGGAATGACGGCAGACTTGAGATCATTTACGATAACTGTGAAGAGATCGAGGCAGTTCCTTACGATATGATGATGAGCGGCGGAGACAGCGAGGCTGTATCCCTTCTCAGACTCTGGAAGGCTAAGGATATTGATAACTTCAATATGAACCTCTTTGCAGAGGGCGAGTATTCAAGAGCTCTCGAGTCCTCAGTTAACGCAGATATTATCTGTAAGGTCCTCTATCCTGCAGATAACCACTACGACGGAAAGATCCTCCGTCTCACTCAGCAGTACTTCATGGTATCTGCATCCTGCCAGAGCATCATCCGCGATCATATGGCAGTTTACGGAACCATCGACAACCTGCCCGATAAGGTGTCCGTTCATATCAACGATACCCACCCCGCACTTTGCGTTCCCGAGTTTATGCGTATTCTTCTTGACGATTACTGCCTCTCTTGGGAAAAGGCTTGGGATATCGTATCCAGAATGACGTCTTATACAAACCACACAGTCCTTCCCGAGGCTCTTGAGACCTGGAATGAGGATCTCTTCCGCCTGAGACTTCCCAGAATCCATCAGATCGTTAAGGAAATTAACGAGCGCTTCTGTAAGCAGGTTTGGGAGGCATATCCCGGTAACTGGTCAAGAATCTCCGAAATGGCGATCCTTGCAGGCGGAGTTGTCAGAATGGCAAACCTCGCAATCGTAGGAAGCCACCATATCAACGGCGTTTCCGAGATCCACTCCGGAATCCTCAAGGACATCACCTTCCGTAACTTCTACCGTATGTGGCCCGATAAGTTCGATAACGTAACAAACGGTATCGCTCACCGCCGTTGGCTCACATACTCTAATCCCGGCCTTGCAGACCTTCTTTCCGATTGCATCGGTGACGGCTATAAGAAGAACCCCACCGAGCTTGCAAACCTCAGAAAGTATAAGGATGACAGTCAGGTTCTTGATCGCCTTTCCGCAATCAAGAAGGAAAACAAGGAAAGCTTTGCCCGTCACTACTATGAGAAGACAGGTATCCTTCTCAATACAGAGTCCTGCTTCGACGTTCAGATCAAGAGACTTCACGAGTATAAGCGTCAGCTTCTTAACGCGATGAATATCATCGATCTGTACCTCCAGCTCAAGGATAACCCCAATGCAGACGTTCTGCCCCAGACATTTATTTTCGGTGCAAAGGCCGCTCCCGGATACAGAATGGCAAAGGAGATCATCCGCCTTATCTGGAATATCGGCGAGGATATTGCAAAGAACCCCCAGATAGCCGAAAAGCTTCGCGTTGTATTCCTCGAGGACTATAACGTAACAACCGCCGAAAAGCTGGTTCCCGCAGCAGAGCTCTCTGAGCAGATCTCTCTTGCAGGTAAGGAGGCAAGCGGTACAGGCTGTATGAAGCTTATGATCAACGGCGCTCTCACTATCGGTACAGCAGACGGTGCTAACATCGAAATGGCTGAGGAAGCAGGAGAGGGCAACCTCTTTATGTTCGGTCTTTCTGCTCCCGAGGTTGAGAATATCCGCTCCATGGGTTATCACCCCGCAGACTTCTATAACAAGAACGAAAGACTCCAGAGAATCGTTAACAGCTTCTCTCAGGGCTTCAACGGAAACTCCTTCTCTCATATTTCCGAGTACCTCCTCGTGCACGATCCCTTTATGTGTATGGCAGACTTCGAGTCCTACAGAAAGATGCACAAGGAAGTAAACAATCTCTATACTGCCGATCCTTGCGAATGGAACAGAAAGTCTCTTATGAATATTGCAGGTGCAGGCAAGTTTGCAGCTGACCGCGCTGTCAGCGAATATGCAGACCGCATTTGGAATATTAAGAGAATGACAGGCAAGAAATAATTTTATTTACGGGTAAGACAGATGCTTGTAAAGCTCACAAGTGAACTTTTGGCAGATGCCGAAATTAAACTTGAAAAAACCACAAAAAAGGGAAACGCTTCGCTTTGCGGAGCGTTTCCCCAGTCCGAGAAGCTTTTCTTCAAGGTAAGCGCCCCCAGAGTATGGGGTGTGCGCGATGTAGTACTTCGCCTTTCGCGCGACGGCGAGGGGGATCGCGATTTCCCCTTTGTTTCCGAGGGTTTGGGAGAATTTTCTCTCGAGCTTTCTCTTTCGCGCCTTGGCGAAGGATTATATTGGTATACAGTCCTTTTCCTTCGGGGAGAGGATACTCTTTTTGCGCAAACTTCCGATAACGTGCATTTTAGGCTGTTGACGAATGAAGGCAACAGATTCCGCCTCCTCGTGTATGAGGACGGATTTACCACCCCTGAGTGGTTCCGTGGCGGTACCATGTATCAGATCTTTCCCGACAGATTTGCAAGATCGGGAAAAAGCGAGAAAAGAAGCGATGCCGAATACTGCGACGATTGGTATGCCCCTATCTCTCAGTACGGCAACGTTCCCGGTGCGGACGTAAAAAACGATCTCTTTTACGGCGGTGATATTTACGGCGTCGTACAAAAGCTTGATTATCTTTCGTCTCTTGGAGTAACGGTTCTTTATCTCAATCCCGTGTTCGAGGCTTATTCAAACCATAAGTACGATACGGGAGACTATACTAACGTCGACTCTGCCTTCGGCGGTAACGAAGCGCTGGAGCTTCTTATCAGTGAGGCCGCCAAGCGCGGAATGCGCGTCATTCTTGACGGGGTGTTCAACCATACGGGAGACGACAGCATTTACTTTGACAGATACCGCCGCTACGGTAGCGACGGTGCATATAAAAATCCCGATTCCCCCTACAGAGGCTGGTATCATTTTGGAAGGAGCGAGGAGGATTATCTCTCCTGGTGGGGTATAAAGATCCTGCCGAAGCTCAACCATAAGGATGAGTCCTGCCGAAGCTACTTTACGGCTCAGGACGGAATCGGTGCCCGCTACGTAAAGAAGGGAACAGGCGGCTGGCGACTTGACGTTGCCGATGAGCTTTCCGATGATTTCCTCGATGAATTCCGCGCATCAGTCAAGGCTGCGGATCCCGAGGCTGTCATTATAGGAGAGGTGTGGGAGAATGCCGCCGATAAGATCGCATACGGTAAGAGAAGAAGATATTTTCGCGGCCGTCAGCTTGATTCCGTAATGAACTATCCCTTCCGCACCGCCTGCATCAATTTTATAAAAACGAAAAACGGCAGAGCCCTTGCCGAAACTCTTACGGAGATCTACGCATCCTACCCCAAGTGCTGTGCAGACAGCCTTATGAACATCCTCGGCACCCACGATACCGAGAGGATCCTGACCGTCCTCGGCGACGGTAGCTATCAGGCGATGTCAAACCATAGCCTCTCCACTCATACTATGATGGAAAACGAGCGCTATAAGGGAAAGAGACTTCTGAAGGCAGCTTCAACCATCCAGTATACGGTGTACGGTGTGCCCAGCCTCTATTACGGCGATGAAGCAGGCGTGGAGGGCGGACGCGACCCCTTCTGCAGAAAAACCTATCCTTGGGGAAAAGAGGATAAGGAGCTTCTCGAGCACTATAAGCGCCTCGGCGCCCTTCGTCGGGATCCCGTATTTGCAGAGGGCAGCTTTGAGGTCAAGGACAGCGGTGTAGGCTATATTATCTATGAGCGCTGCCTTGCTGAAAGAAGGATAACCGTCATCTCAAACGTGTCCGGTATGGATATAGAAACGGACGTACGCGGCCGTGATATGATAACGGGAGAGCCTTTCCTTGGAACGGTGCCTGCGCTCACCACCGTTGTTGTTGAATAAAAGTAGAAATATATTGAAAATACAAAGCTCTTGTGATATTATAAATTCCGGATCAGGTGAAACTATGGAAAAAAAGCCGCGTCTTGCGATTTTTGATATGGACGGGGTCCTTGTCGACTCCGAAAAGGCGTTCAAGCACGCTTGCCAGGATGCACTCCTCAAGTGGGGAGTTCACGCAGAAAGGGAAGAGTTCGTTCCTTATACGGGAATGGGCGATATCCTTTACATAGGCGGAGTATCCGAGGCTCACGGTGTGCCCTACTGCCTTGAAATGACAGACGTTTCCTATAAGCTCTATGCCGAGTATGCAAAGGAGGAGCTTTGCGTCCTTCCATGGAGCCGCGAGATTATCGAAAAGCTGTCCTCTGCAGGATATGATATTGCCGTAGCATCGTCGGCAGGACTTTTCAAGGTGGAAACGAACCTTAACTGCGTTGGAGTAGATACGTCTCTCTTTAAGGCTATCGTCACGGGAAGCGACGTTGAAAAGAAAAAGCCGGCTCCCGATATATTCCTCGCTGCTGCTGAAAAGTGCGGCGCCGACCCCGCAGATTGCCTCGTTTTTGAGGATGCGATCTCAGGTGTAAAGGCGGCAAAGGCGGCAGGAATGTTTGCAGTGGCCGTAACCACGTCATTCTCAGCGGACGAGCTGTACAGCGCAGGCGCTGACTTCGTTTGCGACGATCTTATGGTGGCATACGAAAAATTCTTTGTTTAATCTTGTATTTATATAAAGGAAAAAACTATGGAAATCTTTGAAAGAAATGACAAGCGCACTCATTATTGCGCAAAGCTTTCCGCCGCTAATATCGGCGAGAGAGTAACGGTTCTCGGCTGGTGTCAGCGCCAGAGAGACCTCGGTAGCCTTATCTTTATCGACCTTCGTGACAGAACGGGTATCGTTCAGCTTGCTTTTGACGATAACACCGACCGCGATATCTTCCAGAAGGCGTTTACAACAAGAAGTGAGTTCGTTCTCTGCGCAAAGGGAACGGTACGCGCACGTGGCGAGGGCGCTGTAAACAAGAATCTCCCCACAGGTGAGATCGAGATCGCAGTAGACGAGTATAAGGTGCTTTCTCAGGCACTCACACCTCCTTTCCCCATCGTTGAAAATTCCGAAACAAACAGCGAAACAAGACTTACATACCGTTATCTTGACCTTCGCCGTCCCGATATGCAGAGAAATATCTTTGCAAGAAGCGAGATCACAAACATTGCAAGAAACTATTTCCGCGATCAGGGCTTTATCGATATTGAAACACCTATCCTTATCAAGCCCTCACCCGAAGGCGCGCGCGACTATATCGTGCCCTCCAGAGTTCATCCCGGATGCTTCTATGCTCTTCCTCAGTCTCCCCAGCTTTATAAGCAGCTTCTTATGTACTCAGGCTTTGACCGCTACATCCAGATCGCACGCTGCTTCCGCGACGAGGACCTGAGAGCTGACCGTCAGCCCGAGTTCACACAGATCGACCTTGAAATGTCCTTTGCTGATGAAGAGGATATCATCGCAGTAAACGAGGGCTTCATCAAGAAGATCTTTGAGGACTTCATGAAGCTTCCTCTTGAAACTCCCTTCAAGAGAATGACATATGCAGAGGCTATGGATCGCTTCGGCTCAGATAAGCCCGATACACGCTTCGGCCTTGAGCTTTGCGATATTTCCGACGTGGTTTCAGGCTGCGGCTTCGGCGTATTTGCAAACTGCGTTGCAGGCGGCGGCAGTGTTCGCGCCATCAACGTTCCCGGCGGCGCTAAGATGGCACGTAAGGAGATCGACTCTCTCGTTGAGTTCGTTAAGACCTACGGCGCAAAGGGCCTTGCCTGGTATAAGAACGCAGAGGGCGGCGCATCGAGCTCCTTCGCAAAGTTCCTTACAGAGGACGAGGTTGCGGCAATCCTTAATAAGACTGAGTGCAACGTCGGAGACCTTCTCCTCGTTG
Source organism: Oscillospiraceae bacterium (assembly GCA_015063955.1). Taxonomy (GTDB): domain Bacteria; phylum Bacillota; class Clostridia; order Oscillospirales; family CAG-272; genus Avispirillum. Next base: position 19,742 of record SVTD01000036.1, read on the forward strand.
TAGCTGATAAGAACAGCGTAGTATTCGACTCTCTCGGCGCACTCCGCTGCGAGGTTGCAAAGAGAATGGGTCTTATCGATAAGTCAAAGTTTAACTTCCTCTGGGTAACAGAGTTCCCCCTCTTCGAGTATGATGAGGAGGACGGCCGCTTCTACGCGAAGCACCATCCCTTCACAATGCCTATGGAAGAGGATATGGATAAGATCGACACAGATCCCGGTTCCGTTCGCGCAAGAGCTTACGATATCGTTCTTAACGGTACAGAGCTTGGCGGCGGCTCCATCAGAATCCATACAACAGAGCGTCAGACAAAGATGTTCGAAACTCTCGGCATTGACGCCGAAACTGCAAACGAGAAGTTCGGCTATCTCCTTGAGGCGTTCAAGTACGGCGTACCTCCTCACGGCGGTCTTGCATTCGGTCTTGACAGACTTGTAACTCTCCTTCTCGGCCTTGAGGATATCCGCGAGGTTATCGCATTCCCCAAGGTGCAGAACGCATCCGAGCTTATGTCCAAGTGTCCCGCTCCCGGAGACCCCAAGGCACTCGAAGAGCTCTGCATTTCCGTAAACATCCCCGAAGAGAAGTAATCTCCTTAAAAATGAAAAAGAGGCTGTAAATAACAGCCTCTTTTATTTATTGTAAAACGAAAACCACCCGCTAAGCGGGTGGTTCCATAGAGGCTTTTGCCGTTGAACAGAAAAACCTCCAATGATATAATACAAGCGGGTCTAGCCAACCGCAAGTAAAATAACAAAGGAGGATGTCAAAATGAAGATTGACACAAGTAGCAGTATAGCACACACAACATGGAATTGCAAGTATCACATAGTATTTGCACCGAAGTACCGCCGCCAAGTGATCTATGGAAAAATCAAGGGAGATATAGGTCAGATCATAAGGAAATTATGTGAATGGAAGGGAGTAGAGATAATAGAAGCAGAAGCATGCCCCGACCATATACATATGTTAGTATCAATTCCGCCCAAGATAAGTGTATCAAGTTTTATGGGATATCTTAAGGGCAAAAGTAGCTTAATGATATTTGATAAACACGCAAATATGAAGTATCGATACGGGAATCGCGAATTTTGGTGTAGAGGGTATTATGTAGATACAGTAGGAAAGAACAAAAAGGCAATAGCGGAGTACATACGAAATCAGTTACAAGAAGATTTGGCGTATGAACAAATGAGTATAAAGGAACTGGTTGACCCGTTTACGGGTGAGCCGGTAAAAAAGAGCAAAAGATAAGCCAACCGCTTTAGCGGTAGCT
>SVTD01000037.1 GCA_015063955.1 Oscillospiraceae bacterium
TTGCTAAAAAACTCGTTCGCGTTATCTTCTCTTTAACCAAATCCAACACTTCTTTTATCGACCTTTTTTCGGCTTGACTTTTCATAGTTGGTCTACAATACACCAATATCGTCCCACCGATAAACCCAAATTTGCCCATCCCTTTTTCAAAGTTTTTTGGAGTGCAGAACCTTTTTTTCAAAAAAGGTTTTGCGTTCACATCCCCCTTCTCCTCGGACGAAAAGACCCCTGCGAAAGCATTGCTTTTGCAGGGGTCAGAATTATTTAGCAGTATCTGTTTTCGGAGGGGTACCCGACAGTATTTCTTCAAGCAAGGTCATTTTCGTGCGTGGAGGCTCGGGGAGGTGGCCGAAGGGGAAAGGTATGCCCATATTGTCGTATTTTGACTGACATATCTTTCTGAAAGGCAAAAGCTCTGCCTTATCGACGCAAGGGTGGCTTTCTATTATCCTTCGGAGAGCAAGGGCGTTTTCTTCGGTATCGTTTACCGTTGGGATAATGACCTGTCTTATTGTTGTTGGGATGCTTTTCTCATTAAGATATGCAAGAAAATCAAGAACGGGCGCCATTGAACAGCCGACGTTTTCGCGGTAGGCACCGTCGGTGGTGTATTTCACGTCAAGCAGAACCCGATCAGTTACCGAAAGAAGCTCCCTGACCTTATCGTTAAGGATGATCCCCGAGGTATCAAGGCAGGTGTTGATGCCCGCCCTGCGGCAAAGGCTGAAAACCTCCGTGCAAAATTCCGTCTGCATAAGCGGCTCGCCGCCGGACAGAGTGATGCCGCCCTTCTCGCCGAAATATTCCTTATATCTTTTCGCACGGCTTACCAGATCCTCGGCGGTATATTCCGTGCCGCTCTCAATATCCCACGTATCGGGGTTATGGCAGCACTTACAGCGAAGGGGGCAGCCCGAAAGAAACGCCACGAAGCGCACTCCCGGCCCGTCTACGGTGCCGAGGCTCTGGATGGAATGGACCTTTCCCTTTATCATACGCTTTCGTGGAAGGTTCTGGAGATGACCTCGCGCTGCTGCTCACGGGAAAGCTTATTGAAGTTCACCGCATAGCCCGAAACACGGATGGTCAGGTTAGGATATGACTCAGGATCCTCGTAAGCCTTGATAAGAGTATCGCGGTTGAGCACGTTGACGTTTATGTGATGTGCCTTCTTGGCAAAGTATCCGTCAAGGATGGCTACAAGGTTTGTGATACGCTCCTCCTCGGTCTTACCGAGGGCTGCGGGTGTGATGGAGAAGGTATTGGAGATACCGTCGCGGCAGTCCTCGTAGGAAAGCTTTGCAACGGAGTTGAGAGATGCGAGAGCACCGCACTCCTCTCTGTTGTGCATGGGGTTTGCTCCGGGAGCGAAGGGGGCGCCTGCGGCTCTTCCGTCGGGAGTTGCACCCGTATTCTTACCGTACATAACGTTTGAGGTTATGGTGAGAACGGAGAGAGTGTGGATGGCATTTCTGTAGGTGGGAGTCTTTCTCAGCTCAGTGATGACCTTGTGCGTCATATCGCGGGCGATAAGGTCAACGCGGTCGTCGTCGTTGCCGTACTTGGGGAAATCACCCTCGCACTCAAAGTCAACGATATAGCCGAGAGCGTCCTTCACGGGTGTTATCTTAGCATACTTGATCGCAGAAAGGGAGTCGGCAACAACGGAAAGACCCGCAACACCGAACGCCATAAGACGCTCTACCTCAGTATCGTGCAGCGCCATCTGAGTCTTTTCGTAGGCATACTTATCGTGCATATAATGGATGAGGTTCATGGTATTCACGTAGAGACGGCTCAGCCATTCGATATATATATCGTAGCGACGGATAACGGCGTCGTAATCGAGAGTATCGCTGTCCATAACGGGCATCTGGGGGCCGATATGCATACCGCTGGTGGTATCGTAACCGCCGTTGAGAGCGATAAGCAGAAGCTTTGCAAGATTGCAGCGCGCTCCGAAGAACTGCATCTGCTTTCCGATCTCCATAGCGGAAACGCAGCAGGCAATGGCGTAGTCGTCACCGTGATGGGGACGCATGATCTCATCGTTTTCGTACTGGATGGAATCCGTATCGGATGAGACCTTCGCACAGAAGCGCTTGAAGTTCTCGGGGAGAGCGGGAGACCAAAGAATGGTAAGGTTAGGCTCGGGAGAGGGGCCGAGGGTGTAGAGGGTGTTGAGCATACGGTAGCTGTTCTTTGTGACGAGAGTTCTGCCGTCCTTGCCCATTCCGCCTACGGATTCGGTGATCCACATGGGGTCTCCGCCGAAAAGCTCGTTGTATTCGGGGGTGCGGAGGTGGCGTGCGAGGCGAAGCTTGATAACGAAATCGTCCATAAGCTCCTGAGCGCCCTTTTCCGTAAGGATGCCCCTTTCCATATCCCTTTCAATATAGATGTCAAAGAAGGTGCTGACTCTTCCAAGAGACATTGCGGCTCCGTTCTGCTCCTTGATCGCGGCAAGGTATGCAAAATAGGTCCACTGGATGGCTTCTCTTGCGTTGCTTGCAGGCTCGCTTATGTCGTAGCCGTACATAGCCGCCATCTCCTTGAGATAGCCGAGAAACGTTATCTGTTTGTAAAGCTCCTCACAGAGGCGGGAATTGTCAATATTGAAGATGACCTGAGAGAGGGCCTGCTTATCCTTTTTCTTTTCCTCGATGAGGCGGTCAACTCCGTAGAGAGCAACACGGCGGTAGTCGCCGATAATACGTCCTCTGCCGTAGGCATCGGGAAGACCTGTAATGACGTGGCACTTTCTTGCCGCTCTCATTTCGTCAGTATAAACGCGGAAAACGCCGTCGTTATGGGTGGTGCGGTAGCGGAACTCGTCCTCTACCTTGTCAGAAAGACGGTAGCCGTAAGCGGCGCAGGCCTGACGGGCCATACGGATGCCTCCGAAGGGGTTCACACCGCGCTTTAAGGGTGCATCTGTCTGCATACCGACGATGATCTCGTTTTCCTTATCGACGTATCCGGGAGCATAGGCGCAGAGAGAGGAGACTGTGTCCACGTCAACGTCAAGAACTCCGTCGCGCTGTCTTTCAAGGCGGAAAAGCTCACGGACCTTATCCATCAGGTCCTCGGTGCGCTCGGTAGCATCGGCAAGAAAGCTTTCGTCGCCCTTGTATTCCTTGTAGTTTGTCTGTATAAAGTCGCGGACGTTGATGCTGTCCTGCCAGACTCCTGCGTTAAATCCGTTCCAGTTTTCGTGCTTCATATTCCGATCCTTTCTTTTTGGCTGATCTGCTGTAAAAAAGGGCAAACCAGCTCTTTTGAACTGAGTTTGCCCAGACGGTCGGCGTATTGCAATTACACTCCCCCGCGGTGGTCCGCGAAATCCGTCAGTCATGTAAAAGCTGTATTATATTATACTATATATTTGAGAGTTTGTCAATTGGTACAATTGGTGATTAATGACGGAATTTTTTAAATAAAGGTGTAGAGTTTACCTCTATCAGTCGAGGATCTTTCTGATGAAGGCAGATTCCTCAAGGGTGATCTTTTCATCGCAGGCAGCAACGGAGGCAACGAGAGTGAGGGTGTTTGCCTTAACGTCACCCTCAAGGGTGTCGGCAAACTTGTCAACGAGCTCGGAAAGTCCCTCGTTGTAGAGCTTGAGGAAACGGTCAAAGGTCTCGCTCTTGATGCCGAGAACGTCGCAAACGAACTTCTTTTCGAGAGAGGAAAGGACGCCGTCAGCCCCTACAGCGGCGAGGATTATTCCGGATGCCATAAGGAATCCGTCGTTTTCGGGGTCTACCTCGCGGCAGGCAGGAAGAAGCTGGGTGAGCGCCTTCTGCGCTACTGTCACAAGGGTATCGTAATCTGCGTTAACGTATTTCTGAAGGATATCTGTAAGGCTTGCCATATTTTTTCTCCTTTTGGTGCGAAAATAAGATACAAATATTTTATCATAAAGAGAGGACGGTGTCAACTTTTACAGAACAGTTTTTAAAAACACCCCAAAAAGTCAAATTCGGGTTTATAGGGGAGGGGGAACGGGGGACGCAAAGTACTTTTTTGAAAAAAAGTTCTCTGCACTCTCAAAAAACTTTGAAAAGGGATGGGTATAAATTCGGGTTTGTCGGTGTGTTCACACTCTCACTGTTGTAGGGGAGGGGCTTGCTCCTCCCGCACATCAGCACGCGAACCGGTCTTCAATTTCGGGTTTATCGGTGAGATCGCACTTGCGATAAACTGCTGCGCTTAACTAAAGCCTCCACTTCTCACCGACGAAGGAGGTGTGAAGGGGAGGTGGCATCGGTGCAAGCTGAATTGTATTTCCAGTAATTCTTCGGCACCGATGACGGAAGGGTTGCTACATCTGCACAAGAACTATTTTTAAGCTAAAGCTAAAGATCAAATGAAAGAATTACCAATGATTACAGCTATTCTTTCATTCTCAATGAAGCTGAAAATATAGTTTGGTTCGCGTGCAGATGTGGCAACCCTTCCACCGCCCCGATTCAGATAGCATTAATTGTACGTTCGCCTCCGCGGCGGTCCCCCTCCCCTTCACACCTCCCCTTCACACCTCCTTCGTCGGTGAGAAGGGGAGGCGCAGAGTATGTCCTTCGCCTTTCAAATTACAGTTTGAAACATACCGACAAACCCGAATTTATACCCATCCCTTTTTTAAAGTTTTTTGGAGTGCAGAACCTTTTTTTCAAAAAAGGTTCTGCGTCCCCGTCCCCCCACAGCCGGCAAAAATGAAATTACCCAATTTCGTGAGATTGGGTAACGGCGTTATTTACAGCGGGGATGGGATGTGGTATAATGATATCGGAAGAAAGGGAGGGCGCTATGAAAAAAGAATATATTAACGATATCAATGAAATAAAAGCAATCCTCAGGGACGCTGACCACGCGGTATTTTTCGGTGGGGCGGGAATGTCCACCGCCAGCGGCATCCCTGATTTTCGCGGTGCCTCGGGGCTTTACACGGTCTCCGATGAGCCGGCGGAGTATTTTCTCTCAAGAGAATGCCTTGTCGGCGAGCCTGAGCGCTTTTTTGAGTTTTACCGAGAAAAAATGCTCTATCCCGATGCCCTTCCAAACGAAGCTCACCACGCTCTTGCCCGGCTTGAAGCAGAGGGTGTGATCAAGGCAGTTATCACCCAGAATATTGACGGGCTCCATCAGATGGCAGGCAGCGAGAGAGTTATCGAGCTTCACGGAACGGTATCCCGTTCCTTTTGCGACAGATGCGGAAGGACCTTTACCCCCGAGGCGATCACCGAGGGAGAAAGGGTGCCGAAATGCCCTTATTGCGGCGGAGTTATCCGTCCGGACGTGACCCTTTACGGAGAGCCTCTCAGCTCGCGGGCGTTTTCCGATGCCGAGGAGGAGATCGCGGCATCAGACGTGCTCATCGTAGGCGGCTCGTCACTGACGGTCCAGCCTGCGGCAAGCCTTGTGGGCGATTTTTCGGGAGATCATCTGATAATCGTCAATTATTCCCCCACCCCCTACGACGGCATGGCGGAATATATCATCCGCGAGTCCCTTACGGAGGTCTTTGAAGAGCTCGTAAAGTAAAGGCTTGAAGTTTTAGAGTGCATTTGTTATAATTGGTAATATCAATAGCTTCGCAAAATCAGAACGCTTATAGAAAGTGTGACTGATTAAAAAAGCGTTTCATACCGGCTACTATTTCTGCTATATACAGAGGTATACTTTATATGAATTTCGAAGAAAACAAGCCCTTTATATTTTTCAGCTATGCCCATAAGAACTCGCAAAAGGCTATGGCTATCCTCAAGGGGCTGCAGGACAGCGGATTTAACGTGTGGTACGACGAGGGCATCGAGGTGGGAACGGAATATTCCGATTTCATTGCCGAGCATATCGAGTGCTGCAGAGTTTTTGTCTGCGTTATGGATGAGGACTACATCGCATCCACCTATTGCCGCGACGAGATAGATTTTGCGGTCAACAACAGAAAAGAGATCCTCATTATCTACGAAAAGGAGATAAGAGACCTGAATATCCCCGCAGGACTCAAAATGAGAACTGCCCGCTATCAGGCGGTGTTCCTTAACAGATACGGTCAGAATATCCGCCGCTTTATTGAGGAGCTTCGCTCAGCTCTCATTCTCCGTCCCTGCCTTCTCGTAAAGCCCGAGGAGCCGAAGGTCGAAAAAAAGAAAAAGAAAAAGGCAGAGGAGCCTCCCTTCGCCCCCACCTACGAGCAGAAAAAGCAGGCGGCTCAGCTTATCGATCTGTTTTCGGATTTTGACCTGAAGGTGGAATCCTTCTCAGGTGTCTGCGAGGGCCCCAGAGTGACGGGGTATGAGTTTATTCCCTCCAAGGATCAGAAGCTTTCGGAGATCGCCTCTCTTGCCGATGATTTTTCACTCTTTCTCGGCAGGGGCCACGTCAGAATGATCTGCCCCATCCCCGGAAAGAAGGCCTTCGGCATGGAGATCCCAAACGCCAAGGGCTCCTTCGTTGACTTTGAAGAGGTCTACGCCTCCGAGGAGCTTCAGGATCCGGACGATCCCCTTTCGGTTGCCCTGGGAAAGGACCTTTACAGCCGTCCTCTGTGCATGGAGCTTTCAAAAATGCCCCATCTGCTTATCGGCGGCGCGGAGGGCAGCGGTAAGACCTCCCTTATCAATACAATGATTATGAGCATTATAAAAAGCAATTCCCCCGATGAGGTAAGGCTTATCCTTGCAGATCCCAAGGGCGGTCAGCTCTCAGCCTTTGAGAGCTTGCCCCATCTGCTGATGCCCGTAATTCAGGATCCGAGGGAATGCATTTCCGCCCTCTTTGAGCTTTACGAAAAATGCGTGGGACGCTATAAGCTCTTTTCGGAGTCTATGGTGAGAACTCTCGATGCATACAACGAGATATCCGACAATAAGCTTCCCAGAATCGTCGTTTTCATAGACGAAGCCTCCCTTATTTTAAAGGCGGCGAGGGATGATTTTGAAACGGCGGTGTGCAATATCGCCCAGCGCGGAAGAGCCGCAGGCATACATATAGTTATGGCAACAGGCGATCTTTCATCCAAAAGCATCCCCACAATGATCAAGGCAAATATCCCCTCAAGAATCGCTCTGAAAACGGGCAGCGAGACAGAATCCAGAGCCGTCATCGACCAGAAGGGCGCAGAGCGCCTTATGTCAAAGGGAGATATGCTTTATTGCCCTCTCGGTGCAAATGCACCCATCCGCGCACAGGCATCCTTTATCCCTTTGGAAAAGCTCTCGGAGATGCTCCCGAAAAAAAAGGCTGAGACCTCGAAAAAGAAGGTGTCGGGAGACGTTTATCGCGCCATAACCGCCGCCGTTGAGGAGGGAGCGGTCACCACTAAGATCATCCGCACAAGGCTTGAGGTTGGTGAGGCCAAGGCCCTCCGCCTCATAAAGGAGCTTGAAGCGCTGGAGATCCTCGCCCCCGCAGAAAAAAGAGGCCACCCGAGAAAAGTCCTCATATCAAAGGAAGACCTCACTCTTTTTGAAGAAGAATAACCCATTGAAAAAGGAGCTGTCGATGACAGCTCCTTTTTCAGAATCCGAGGAGTTTTTTTGCGTTGTTGTAGGTAACGTCACAAAGCTCATCCCCTGAAAGCTCCAGGGTTGCAAGAAGCTTCAGCTCCATGGCAGGGGTGTGCCAGGGGCTGTCCGAGCCGAAGAGCAGCTTATCCGTACCGTGGCGCTCCACTATCCTCATAGCCTCGGCGCGGGGCTTCGTGCCGTATCCAAAGGAGGTATCGAAATAGAGAGGAAGTCCGCAAAGGTGCTCGATCACTGCCTCTCCGCAGGAAACGCCTCCCCAATGGGCGGCGATGACGGGGGTATCGATATGAAGAAGCGCCCTCTCAAGGTTTTCAGGCATACAGTGGTAGGGTGCGGGAAAGCCGAAATCATAGCCTGCATGAAACAGTATCACAAGGCCGAGCTCCGACGCCTTTTTATAGATGGGGAACATTTTTTCGTCGTCCACGAAAAAGCCCTGATAATCGGGATGAAGCTTAATTTCCTTCATTCCCATTCCCTTAATTCTTTCAAGCTCCCAAAGAGCGTCGGGTGCGTCGGGATGGACGCTTCCGAAGGGGAAAACGTTCTTTCGGATGCAGGAGGCGGCAAAATCGTTGACCTTTTTCATCTGATGGGGGTTTGTTGCAATGTTCTGGATGGCAAACCCGTCCACATCCTGACCTGCCATAAAGTCAGAGAGCCCCTCGAAGGTGCCGTCATAGGAGGGCTCAAGGCCTCCCGATCTATAGGATAGCTGACGGAGAGCTGCGTCTGCAATTTTTTTCGGAAACGCGTGGGTGTGAATATCGAATATCATTTTGAAAGACAGTCCTTTAAAAAGAGAATTGCTTCCTTATATCCCTCAAAGCCCTTGCCGCAGACAGTCTTCTTTGCTACGAGAGATACGTAAGAGTGGCGGCGAAACTCCTCTCTCCGGTTCACGTCGGAGAGATGTACCTCTGCCGTGGGGATAGCTACTGCCTTCAGAGCGTCAAGTATCGCCACAGACGTGTGGGTGTATGCTGCGGGATTTATGACGATGGCATCAAAGACGCCGTATGCCGCCTGGATCTCGTCTACTATGGCTCCCTCGTGATTTGACTGAAAAAGCTTGTACTCGATTCCTTCCCTCTCGCACACCTCTCCAACGAAGCGGCAAAGGGCCTCGTAATTCTGAGAGCCGTAGATATCAGGCTCGCGAAGGCCGAGAAGATTGAGGTTGGGGCCGTTGATTATAAGAAATTTCATATGTATTTTAACCCTTTTTCGTATTTAAATTCAAAGCTCTTGCAATAGAATAAGCAGTATTGTTGATTCCTGTGTTAAGTATCTTTACGTCGGACCAGGACTTATACATGGGACTGCGAGCCTCCCACAGCGCATCTGCACTGTTTGTTTCGGAAAGGGGGCGTCCCCTCGTTGCAAGGGTGTGAATATCGCGGACAAGGAATACCACCGTTGAGTTCTGTCTGATAAGACGGCGGTTTTCGGGACGGGTCACAACGCCGCCGCCGCAGGAAATGATGCATCCGCTCTTTTTGCAGATCTCTCCCGTTACACGGGTTTCAAGCAGGCGGAAGGCCTCCTCACCGTCCTCGGCGAAGATTTCGGGTATGGTTTTTCCGGCAACCTTTACGATCTCGGCATCAATATCGATAAATTCCCTTCCCGTAATTGCCGCAAGGCGCTTTCCCATTGTGGTCTTTCCGCATCCGGGCATACCGATGAGAACTACGTTCTTCATCATCGAAGCTATTTTTTTCTCTGTTTTTTCGATAACTCCCGCGTCCAACTTGGAGTCAAAGAACATCTCGTTTGCTCTTGCAGCCTGGGCTACGAGCATATGAAGTCCGCCGAGGGCGGGAATGCCTCGCTCCTCTGCATCAAGAATGAGGGCTGTCTTATAGGGGTTGTAGATAACGTCAAGAACTCCGGAAAGCCTCGGGAAGACAGAAAGATCCACGAGCCGCTCGCCGTTGTTCGGATACATTCCCACGGGAGTTGCGTTGACTATAACGTCCGCATCGGCGTGACGGTCGATATTACCGTAGTTATCCTCCGTAAAGAGGGAGATAACGGTTACGTTTGCCGCACCCATATCACGAAGAACAGCCTGCACGGTGACGGATGCGCCGCCGTCACCAAGGACAAGGACCTTTTTACCCTTTATTCTGATCCTTGACTTTCTGACAAGAGAGGCAAAGCCGCCGTAATCGGAGTTATCTCCGAAAAGGGTGCCGTCGGGACGGCGCACTACGACGTTTACGCTTCCTATCTTTTCTGCCCTGTCGGAAAGCTCGTCCAGAAATGGCATGACCGTCTTTTTATAGGGAATCGTTACGTTTATCGCCTGATAATCGCCGTTTTTGATGAAATCCTCCACCTCGTCGGGGGCTTTTTCAATAAGTGAATACTCGTAATCTCCGAGCATTGAGTGAATGAGAGGCGAGTAGCTGTGAGAAAGATGCTCGCCGAGAAGTCCGTAATTCATGATAGTTCCTTAATTATATTACTTCTGAGTATGAACCCAGGTATCTGAAATCCTCACACATAAAATCAAGCTCACAAATAAGCTGCAAAAACTCGGGAGAATAGACGCTTGTATCGAGATCGAAATAGAACATAAATTCGAAATCGCGGTCGGGGATGGGGCGGCTCTCAAGCTTTGCGAGGTTGATTCCGAGGGCGTTGAAGCGGGACATTACTCTGAAAAGGGCGCCGGGACGGTGGGGGGTGACCACCATAATGGATGTCTTGTCAGCGCCGGGGTATATCTCCCTCTTCTTTGATATGCAGATAAAGCGGGTGTGGTTGTTACCCTTGTTCTGAACGGAGGCGCGAACAGTCTCAAGTCCGTAAAGGGAGGCGCAGGAGCGGGAGGAGAGAGCGGCAATATCGTCGCGCTCAGACTCTGCAACCATTTTTGCTGCCGCCGCCGTGTTCTGGCAGGGGGTAACCTTTATGCCGAGGGAGCGGAGAAAATCGCTGGACTGGCTTATGGCCTGAGGATGGGAGAATATTTCCTTGATGTTTTCCAGCTTCGTGCCCTTCTTTGCAAGAAGCTGATGATCGATATGTACCCTCGTTGCCCGCACGATGGAGAAATTGTATTCCATCATAAGGTCGTACACGAGGTTTACGCTGCCTGCCGTGCTGTTTTCAAGGGGGAGAACTCCGTACTGACACTTTCCATCCTTCACTGCACGGAAAACGTCCTCAAAGGATTCAAAATAATCAATATCGGGGGTGGTGAAGAGCTTTTCTGCGGCGATCTGAGAATACGCGCCCTCAACGCCCTGGCAGGCAACCGTTGCGTAATCGGGGAACATTTTTTGGGTGGTATCGATTGCTCTTTTTATTTTTTCAGCCGTGGGAGAGGTGGGATGCATATACTTTTCCTGCTCTGCGCGGCTCATATCGAAGATGGTGTTGTAGAGAGTTCTGGCATATCCCGCCATATCCTCTCCCGCCATTTCCGAGATCTTTGCAAGCTTCTTTCGCTCGCGGTTTGCATCGAGAACGGGAAGCCCGTTTTCTATTTTATACTGAGATACCTTGACGGAAACTGCCATTCTTTTGCAGAAAAGCTCCACCATCTGTCGGTCTATCTCGTCAATTTCTATTCTGAGGTCGTTGAGGTCCATTTTAAATCCTTATCTACATAAAATTGCGTCAAGAATTGCGATAGCCGCCGCCGCTTCCATAACGGGAACGGCACGGGGTACGATGCAAGGGTCGTGGCGTCCCTTTACCGTAAGCTTTTTGGGCTCCATTTCGGAAAGTGAAACGCTGTCCTGCTCCTTATCGATGGAAGGAGTGGGCTTTATTGCGGCACGAAATACAAGGGGCATACCGTTTGTAATACCGCCGAGAATGCCGCCTGCGTTGTTCGTAGTTGTGACCACCTTGCCGTCTTTAACGGTGAAGGGATCGTTGTTTTCGCTGCCGCGGATGGATGCAACACCCATTCCTCTGCCGAATTCCACACCCTTTACTGCGGGAATGCCGAAAACGATGCGGGCAATGCGGTTTTCCATTCCGTCAAACATAGGGTCGCCAAGCCCTGCGGGAAGCCCGAGGATAGCACACTCGATCATTCCGCCAACGGAATCACCGTCGGCCTTTGCCGCCGCGATCTCAGCGCGAAAGCGCTCCTCCTCGTCAAAGGTGCGGACGGGAAAGGTATCGAGAAGCTTTAAGTCTTCTTTTGAAACGTCGGTGCAGCCGAGGTATTTTCCTTCTTCTTTTCCTATCCTTACGATGTGGGCGCCGACAGTAATGCCCATCCCTTCAAGCATCTGCAAGGCGATTCCGCCGATAATACAAAGGGGGGCTGTAAGTCTGCCGGAAAAATGGCCGCCTCCTGCCACGTCCTGATGGCCCCCGTATTTCACGTTTGCGGTGAAATCAGCGTGGCCGGGACGGGGGCAGTCGCGAAGATTTTCGTAATCTGCGCTTCTCGTATTCGTGTTTCTGATAAGAGCCGTAAGGGGCGCACCGCAGGTGGTATTGCCAACAAGACCTGAAACAAACTCGGGGGCGTCTGCCTCACGACGGGGAGTTGAAGTAGGGTCCTTGCCGGGGGCTCTTCTTGCCATAAAGGAGGAGAGCCTGTCCATATCTATCTCAAAGCCCGCAGGAAGACCCTCGCAGGTAACGCCGATAGCAGGCGAATGAGACTGACCGAATACGGTTATCTTTAGTTTTTTACCGTAAGTATTTGACATAACTTATCCTTTTCAAAAGTTTTACCCGATTTTTTCAAAAAATCGCGGATATTATTTACTGCCTATCTCAGGTCTTCACATACGTGAAGACTGAGCGGACCGATAAAGCACTGATTTTTGCTTACTCTATGTCCGCGAGCAGAGGCGAAATCCTTATCAATCAGAATGTGCCACTATTCCGCCGAGCTTTCTGAAATCCTCGAAAAAGGCGGGGTATGATTTGTTGACAGCCTCGGCTCCGTCTATCTCAACGCTTCCGCATACCACGGAGGCGATGGCCGCAGCCATTGCGATCCTGTGATCGTTAGCGCTGTCTACCTTTCCAGAGTGGAGGGAAGCAGCATCGCCCTTGATCCTCAGTCCGTCCTCCGTTTGAGTAACGGATGCGCCGATGGCCTTGAGAAGAGCGGCAGTTGTTTCTATTCTGTCGCTTTCCTTGAGCCTGAGACGGGCGGCGTTGTATATCACCGTTGTTTTCTTCTGAGCTGCCGCAACCACGGAAAGGATCGGTACAAGGTCGGGGATATCCTGCGCGTCTATCATAGCGCGATCCCCCTCCTTTGTGATCTCACGAAGGGCATCTGCCACCTTGCGGTCTCCCTGAAGGCTGTCGGGATCAAGACCCGTAACGGTCAGGGGGGCGCCGAGGGAGGCGGCTGCGAGCCAGAACGCTCCGTTTGACCAGTCGCCCTCAACTGTGAGAGTGCCGGGGGAGCGGTATTTCTGTTTTCCGGGAACTGCGTAGCCGTCGGGCGTTGCCGTAACCTTTATTCCGTATGCGCGGAGGGCACAAAGAGTCATTTCGATATATGATGCCGATTCTCTTTTTCCCGTGAGAACGATCCTCGAGTCCTCCTCGCAAAGGGGGAGGGCAAAGAGAAGTCCCGAAATGAACTGGGAGGACACGTCGGCACGGATAGTATATGTGCCGCCACGCATCTTTCCCGAAAGGAGGAGAGGATTTGATCCCTCGGGGGACATTTTTGCGCCGTGGTTCACCATCTCGCCGTACAAAGGGGAAAGGGGGCGGGAGGGGAGGCGGCCGTGAAGATCAAGACGGCAGCTTATACCGAGAGCGGCAACGACGGGCAGAAGAAATCGGAGAGTCGATCCCGATTCGCCGCAATCCACAGTCGCCCTCTCGGGACGGGCGGCAGGACTTGCATAAAAGGTTCCGCCTGCGTATGCAAGATCACATCCAAGGGCGCGAAGACAGCTTGCAGTTGCCTTTATATCATCGGAAAGAGTCTCGCATCTTATCTGAGATGGGTCGCCCGAGAGCGCCGCGCAGATAAGAAGCCTGTGTGCCATTGATTTTGACGCTATGGCAGGAATGCTTCCGTGAAGCCCCTTGCCGTTTACTGTTAGTTTCATTTATCTGAGTCCGCTTTCAAAGAAAGGGCAAAGCTCCTCTACAGGAATTTTTTTAAGTATACAGCTTCCGACTTTTTCGGGAAGAACGAGAGTAATCGTGCCTCCCGCTCTCTTTTTGTCGGAAAGGGAGATTTCGCAAAGTCCCTCGGCAGAAAATTCGCAGGACTCAGTGAGACCGTAAAGCCTTACAGCCTTGATGATATCCTCAACCACGTCGGGGGAGCAGAGTCCCAGCTTTGCGGCACCGCGGGCGGCGATCACCATTCCCGCACCAACTGCTCTGCCGTGGGTTATTTCGTAATTTGAAAGCTTTTCGATACCGTGAGCGGCAGTGTGGCCGAAATTGAGAAGGGCGCGAACACCCGTATCTCTCTCGTCCTCGTTTACAACGTCGCGCTTGATGGAAACGCAGCGGGCAATTACTGCCTCGGGATCCTCTCGCACTCCGCCCATAAGAAGTCTTTCAAAAAGCTCCCGGTCGCGGATAACGCCGTACTTTATTACCTCCGCCATACCGTCGGAGAAGGTGGCATCCTCAAGAGTGGAAAGAAGCTTCCAGTCGCAAAGAACGAGGCTGGGCTGCCAGAAGGTGCCGCAAAGGTTCTTTCCTGCCTCAAGGTCGATGGCAGTCTTTCCTCCGACGGAGGAATCTACCATTGCAAGGAGAGTCGTGGGTATCTGCACGAATCTGATTCCGCGAAGGAATGTGGATGCGGCAAAGCCTGCTATATCACCGACAACTCCTCCGCCAAAGGCAACGATGGCGTCTGTTCTTGTAATACTGTTTTCGGCCAAAAACTCGAGAATTTCGCCGTAAACTCTTATATTTTTTGAAGCCTCGCCGTTTTTGAATACGAATTTTACCGTATCAAAGCCTGAAAGTGCGCTCTCAAGGGCTTCTCCGTGGAGAGAGTATACCTTGTCGTCTGTAATAATTGCAAGACGGGGGCGGCCGCCGAGAGCCTTTTCTATATATCCGTCAGCATCGGAGAGGATATCAGCGCCGATAATTACGTCGTATTCTCTTGATGCTGAAACCTTTACTGTTTCCATTATCCGTCTACCCTTTCCTTTGCAATTCTGCCCTCGCGGAGAATCTGTGTCATTCTCTCACGGTCACCGTCTCTGAGGGCATCGCGGTATTCTTCCAGGGACTTTATTACTGTTTCTATCTCGAAAAGAAGGTAATCCCTGTCCTCGAAAAACAGCTCTGTCCACATATTTTCGTTGAGCCACGCAACTCGGGTAAGATCCTTGTAGCTTCCTGCGGAAAAGCCCTTGTGGGTGCTTGCCGTGGGGCTCTTGATAAAGGCGTTTGACACCACGTGGGGAAGCTGAGAGGTGAAGGCTATCATTCTGTCGTGCTCTTCGGCGGTGGTAATGGTGATCCTGCCAAAGCCTGCGGGCATAAGAAGATCCTTTATTCGCTGGGTAAGATTTATATCGTCAAATCGGGAGGGCACGATTATCATTGAAGCGCCCTTGAAAAGATTTGCTCTTGAATATTTGAAGCCTGAGTACTGCGTTCCCGCCATGGGATGGCCGCCGGCGTAGGTAAATCCGTATTCCTTTGCAATTTTGAAGCCTGCCTCGCAGACACGCTTTTTCGTGCCGCAGCAGTCAACCACCACGCAGTCCTTGGAAAGATAGGGGGCGATAGTTTTCATATATTCGATCGCCGCCCCCGTGTAGAGGGCCACGAGGATGAGATCGCATTCTCCCAGATTCTCATTTGTGAGAGCGCCGTCAAGAACGCCTGCGATCTTTGCTATTTCTATAACTGAAGTATCAAGGTCGTGACCGTAAACGGTGTAGTCTCCTGCCGCCTTGTAAGCCTTTGCAAGAGAGCCTCCGATAAGTCCGAGACCTGCTATTCCTATTGTCATTTTAATAATTTCCCTTATTGAAGTTTTTTGGGAGTGCAGAGGACAAGCTTTTGATATCTTTGGCTTCGCCTTTTGGCGAAGCGGGTGCGAAATAGCTGACGCTACAATTATTGCTTTCTTTATTTTCGCACTAAAGTCCTTTGCATCGCGTCCCTTCCCCTTACAACGCCTCGCGTACTCGTCTGACTGCTGCCGCGACCTCTGCAAACTGCTGAGGGTTGAGGGACTGGGCGCCGTCGCAAAGGGCGTTTGCGGGGTCGTTGTGGACCTCGATCATAATACCGTCGGCTCCTGCCGCCGCTGCCGCCAGGGCCATGGGACGGACGAGACGCGCTCTGCCTGTTGCGTGGCTTGGGTCAACTATTACGGGAAGGTGAGAAAGCTCCTTCAGCATGGGAACTGCCGCAAGGTCGAGGGTGTTTCTCGTATAGGTTTCGAACGTTCTGATCCCTCTCTCGCAGAGGATGACGTTTCCGTTTCCGCCTGCCATAATATACTCGGCGCTCATAAGAAGCTCCTTGAGAGTGTTTGCAAGTCCGCGCTTTAAAAGGATAGGCTTATTAGTGTGTCCAAGCTCCTTTAAAAGCTCGAAATTCTGCATATTGCGGGCGCCTACCTGGATCACGTCAACGTTCTCGAAAAGGCTGAGATGATGGGCATCCATAATTTCCGTTACGATTGGGAGACCCGTTTCCTTTTTTGCCTCTAAGAGAAGCTCGATGCCCTCGCCGCGAAGTCCCTGAAAATCGTAGGGAGAGGTTCTCGGCTTGAATGCGCCGCCGCGGAGGATGTCAGCGCCGCCTGCCTTGACAGCCCTTGCCACCTCGGTGATCTGAGATGCGTTTTCAACGGAGCAGGGTCCTGCCATTATGGCAAAGGCACCTCCACCGATCTTTACCGCGCCGCCTATTTCAATAACGGAATCCTCGGGATGGAACTTGCGGTTTGCGCTCTTGAAGGGCTCTGAAACTCTTGTTGCAGACTCGATTATATCAAGACCCTCAAGAAGGTCTGTATCTATCTTGCTCGTATCTCCGATAAGTCCGATGATGGTCTGATATTCACCCTTTGATACGTGAGTATCAAGGCCCTTTGCCCGAAACCAATTACAAAGACTTTCGATCTGAGCATCACTTACGCCGTGTCTGAGAATTGCTACCATAGTTTTACCTCTTTATATACTACAGCAAAGGCTATGAAATAAAAATCACGCAGCCCATGCTGCGTGAAATTGATCGTTATAGGTCAAATATTACTTGCAGCACAAAAAGCTTTTACCTCGTAGTAAAAGTAAAAATAGCTGCCGATATAGAACTTGTGCTGCATCATTTTTGTTTACTTCTTTCAAGAATATACGATTATTATAAACCTCTTTTCCACCTCTGTCAATATTTTTTTATAATATGCAGCTATAAAATCTGTCTTAAAAAGCACTCAACTGTATAAAAAAGGAACAGAGCGGTAAGAATATGGGTAAGTCCGAGAAAGAAAGGAAAAATGGTGCTTTTATGAATAATGCTCCCAAAAGAAAAAAATCTCAAAGGCAGGACCTTTACGTGACTCTTATCGTAATTTTTATGATGATCGCCGTCATAGTTGCAATTTCAGTTTCTCTTGCAAAGAACACGGGAAAGATCGAGGATAGCCCCGAAACGACTGAAAAAGCAGGCGTTGTATCCGATCCCCTTCCCACCCCCGACAAGGATGAGGATGAAGACCCCACCCTCGACACCGAGGACGTTTTTTTGAATGACGGAGAAGACACGAAAAAGCCTGAAAAGGATACGGAGGATACCGAAAAGACAGATCCCCCCGCGAAGGAGGAAAAGGAGGACGCTGCAGTTATCCCCGATTTCATTGCTCCCGTGCGCGGAGAGCTTCTGAAGGGCTGCAGCCTTGATACCCCCGTTTTCTCCCTGACGATGGAGGACTACCGCACCCACCCGGGAATCGACCTTTACTGTACCCCGGGAAGCGACGTTGCCGCCGTTGCAAGAGGCACCGTCAAGGAAATATGGGACGACCCCATGATGGGCACCTGCATTTCAGTTGAGCATCCCGGCGGAGCTGTTTCCGTTTATAAGAATCTCTGCGAGGATATTCCCGGCGGCATCGGGGAGGGCTCGGCAGTATCCCCCGGACAGGTGATCGCCACGGCAGGCGACACCGCCCTTCTTGAGCTTGCCGAGGAAAGCCACCTCCACTTCGAGCTTTATATCGGCGGCGAGGCCGTAGACCCCTGCGAGTATATCGACATCTCCTCCGAACCCGTATTTTCCGAATAATTCTGTTTATCCCGGGAGGAAAAGAAAAGCACTTGATTTTCAAGTGCTTTTCTTTTTTAAGATGCGTTTTGCAAAGGGATCCGGGCATATCTTGCCGAATAGAAAACCGTGTTCGGAAAATAGATTATCTCTTTACAATTGTTAACTTTCGTGTTATACTGTATACGGTTATTTCTACGTTTGGAGGAACTACATATGGAAATGAAAAAGCTTGACAAAAGAGTTCTTACGTTATGGTACATTCGGGCGGCCATCACAGCTTTGGTGCTGGCAGGCGTCTTTGCGGGTGCCGCAGGTATTTTGATCGCCAATGACGTTGGCCCTTTGGGCTTGGTTGCAGCGGGAATACCCGCAGCATTGATCCTTTGCCTTACTCTGATTTTTCCTGCCCTTCGCTATAAAATGTACTCCTGGGGCTATGACGATAAGCGGATCATCGTTAAGCAGGGCGTGATCTTCAGACAGAGAGTAGTTATCCCCGTTTGCCAGATCCAGGACCTTCACAGAACTCAAGGGCCCTTTATGATGATGCTTGGGCTCAGCGGCGTTACCATCTCAACGGCAGGCTCGAATTTCAACATTTCAACTCTTACCACCGCTGAGGCAGACCGTATGATCGACGAGCTTGAGGCAAATCTTGAAGTGAGAATTGAGGAGCTGAAAAATGAAAAGATTTGACAAAGGATATATTTTTTCTTCTTTGTTATCAGATTTCTTCTCAACCCTCGTGATCCTTTTCATCATTTTTGAAGATCTCTTCTTTGACGAGACTTCAAAGAAGGAGGATATGATCGGGGCGATACCCTTTATAATTATCGGATTCGTTGTGATCTATCTGTGCTTTGCGATCTACAGGATCCTGTATTACAGAGCCTCCGGATACGAGCTTGGCGAGACGGAAATCAAGTGCAACAGAGGCGTGCTTTTCAAAAAGCGCTCTGTTTTGGAATACAAGAAGATACACGCCATCAACAAAAAGCAGACCCTCTTCCAAAGGTTCTTCGGGATCGCGGTTCTGACAGTGGACAGCGGAGCTACCTCAAGCTCTCAGCAGGCGGAAATTACCGTTATAGAAAAAGACAAGACCGTTGATCTTTTGGTGAACGAGCTTAACGCTCTCAAGGAGGACGGCATACGCGGCGCCGA
Source organism: Oscillospiraceae bacterium (assembly GCA_015063955.1). Lineage (GTDB taxonomy): Bacteria > Bacillota > Clostridia > Oscillospirales > CAG-272 > Avispirillum. The sequence goes on from SVTD01000037.1 coordinate 18,912, forward strand.
GACTCCTGCGGCTGAGGCTGACGTGCTCCTTTCAGACAAGGACAGCCTTTACAATTTCACTTCAAAAAGAAAAATTCTGTATACGCTGATAAATATCGTCTCGACGGCTTTTTATACTGCTCTGCTCGGAGCCCTTGCCCTTATCGTTATTGCCTTTTGCAAAACGGTGATACAGTTTGATCTTTTGGGCACGGTTCTCATTGCCCTTTTGATCACCGTTGCCGCAATGCTTTTCCTTTCGGCATTCTCCTTTATCATAAGCGCGGTCTATTCATTCGTGGCATATCACAAATTTACCATCACAAGGCAGGGCAACAACATACAGATCTCCTACGGACTTCTTGACAAGCATACCAACACCTTCAGCTACGACAGGATCAAGGCTGTAAAGATCACTCAGAGCCTTGTACAGAGGATGCTGGGCTTTGCCGCCATCCGTCTTGAGGTCATCGGATACACAGACGACAACGGAAGCAATAACAGTGCTGAGATCGGTGTTCTCGTTCCGTTTTGTAAATACAAGGAGGTCGGCGAAATTCTGAAAAAGGTTCTGCCCGACTACGTGCCTGAGAAAAAGCAGACAAGATCGGCGTCATATTTCCCCTTCGTATCCTGGTTTATGCTGATCTGGAGTATCGTAATGGGCACGACTCTGTTATCACTGCTTGCAATTTTGCAGTTCGTCGGCGCACCTGCCTACGGAATTTCGGCAGTTCTCTTGTCTGTTGCCGGCGCGGGGATCCTCATTCTTTGCATAAAGCTTGTAAGTGCCGCTCTCAGCTATCATACCAACGGTATTGCCGTAAGCAACGGGAAGATCACTGCATACAGCGGCGGATTTACGAAAAACGTTACAGTATTTTTGGCTAAAAATCTTATCGCCGTAGCGGACGTAACCACACCCCTCCGAAAGAAAAAGGGGATCACAAGCCTTGTTATGCACCTTAAAACCAACGCCCTCTCCAACGAAGTGATGGTACATATCCAAAATGATACACTCACGAAAGAGCTGGAAGAATTACTGATTTTATAACAAGTCAAAAGCCCCCTTTCGGGGGCTTTCATATTATCAGTTTGTGCCGGAAATAAGTCTTGCAAGGTAGTTTGAGTCTACTCCGTTGAACACTCCGTCGCCGCTGAGGTCTCCTGCGAGAACCTGCTCCGCTGTAGGTGTTACGGTTCCTGCAATGATTCTCTTTGCAACGTTCATATCCATTGCATTGACCTCGCCGTCGCCGTTTACGTCGCCGGGGGTGTAGTCGGGAGTGTCAGACCAGTCGGGGTCTGCCTCGCCGCATACCGTACAGCTTCCGTCTGCAAAGCTGTGTCCGGGAGCCTCGATAACTGTGGTTTCGCCGTAGCCGCAGATCTCGCACACGCTTCCCGTGTAGCCGTCCTCGGTGCAGGTCGCATCGACAGTCTCAGTTACGAAGCTGTGGCCCTTTGCATCTGTGGGGGTCT
>SVTD01000038.1 GCA_015063955.1 Oscillospiraceae bacterium
ATATATTGGCTCACGCTTCTGAAAAGAACAAATCTGATAGAATATAACTTTGATGAACTCCTTTCTCTTGCAGAAGAAATCAAGCGAATGCTGATTGCATCACTTAATACCGCAAAGGAAAATAAAAAAGATGAATAATTATAGTGTTAAACAAATTGAAGCAGAAGAATACTCAAATTGCAGTGAGATTTGGAATAAGCAGAAATTCCAGTCTACTGAAAACATAATTAAAGAACTAATCAAAGCGGGAAATCGTGATGTTTTTGTTTTGATCGTAGAGGATCAATATATTGCTATGTGCGATTTAGAGTATGACAAACCCGAATATGAAACCGTACCTAATAAACGTTTGTATCTCCCTCGCATGGTTGTAAAGAAAAATTATCGTGGTGAAGGATATGGTAAAGCAATTTTACAATATGTACTCTCCATTGCAAAGGAAAAAGGTTATTCGGAAATCGTGCTTGGAGTGGATTGCGATAATACAGTAGCATTTAATCTATATAAAAAACTCGGATTTAGTATTTACGAATCAGCCGAGGATAAAGACGGCAAATTCTATAAGATGATTAAGTTTTTATAAAAATTCCCATTTTCACTAAAACTGCGAGAGTTCGAATTCATACGCAAAACTGCCGAAAATACCTTTTTTGTAGCCCATAGCCATGAAAAACGACAAGTTTCGACAGAAACTTGTCGTTTTTCAATGATATCCGTTCCTTGCGGAACGGGTGATATATCTTCGATATGATATCGCTCTACGAGCGATGATATATGCCTTCGGCATATGAAGGAACGGATATTATATCATGCTTGCGTAGCAAGTATATCATGCGGCGCAAGCCGTATATCATATCGCGTAAGCGATATATCATTTATGTAAGAGTTCAAATTCATATGCAAAACTCCTAAAAATATCTTTTTCAACGAAATAAATCCCTTACGGGATTTGTGAAATACGCTTCGCGTGTGAAATATTGCTTCGCAATGTGAAATGCCTGCGGGCTTAGGGGATTTATTTCATTTCACTTGATGCGTAGCATCAAATTTCACAATTCACGAAGTGAATTATTTCACATTTGCCGCAAGGCAAATATTTCACTAAAAAGTCGAGTTCTTGAATATAAGTTTACAGTCATCCGTGGTCTTTAGGGTGTGCTTCTGAGTCTTGCCGTTAACGTCCATACGGATCACAACGTCGCAGGCGCCGCCCTCTCCGGTGCTCTTGCAGGTAACGTCAAGGGTAACCCTGTCGCCGATAGCCTCAAGGTTGTTCCAGTAAGCACCCTTGCCCTCGATAATAAGAGGATTCGTGATATTCAGATAAACCTTGTAGTTTGCCGCTCCCTCGAACTCGGGAGAATTACGGTCTGGCGCAAATATCTGCTTAGATCCCGAATACGTTTCGGCAGTTCTCAGAGATCTCGCAAAGAAATATCCGATATCGTCGCTCTTTGAGAAAATTGTAAATCCCGCACTCTTCGATCCGTGATAAACGGGAAGCAGCCTTCCGCGCCCGTCGCGCACAACGCTGTCGGCAAAATACTCCATCTGCAGAGGTGAGAGCCTGCGCCCCTCGGAGTCTTTTTTCTGTGTTCTGTCAAATTCTGTGGAATAAGCAGCGCTTTTCTGTATCTTACCGGCATTGTCAGTGTCAACCTTTGCATACTGACCCTGCGTGGGATCAAGCCAGGCAACGTCGTTTATGGAGATCTGCTTTGAATATACCTTTCCGTTTCCGGAATAGCTCGCAGCCTCCATTCTTGACATGGAAACGAACACACCGGGCTCGATGGGATAGGAGCTGTAAACGGTAGCCTTGCCGGTGCGAATAGCCTCTTCTGCCATCCCCCTGTCGTAGTCGGGCGTAAAATCATCATATCCCTCGTAGTCGCTGTCGTTCAGCGCTTCCTCAAAGGTGAGAATATCGTCAACGCTTCTAACCCACGTGTTATACGTGTTTGGCGCAGGATTATTCTCATTAATGATCTCAAGCTGAAGCTGTTTTCTATCAGCCTCGCTGATAGAATCGCTTTCGGAAACACTTTTTTGCACTTTACCATTGACTTTTGATTTGTATTGTGGTACCTTATCAAGCGAAGAGGGTTCCGATAAGCGGGTGGTGTTTTCCACCTTAGCGCGACGATCGTTATAAAATTTTTCGATCTGAGGCGCGAGCTGTGAACTCTCTTTTGCTTTGTTAAACTTTACTTCATATACATATTTTTTTCCCGAACTTTCGCGTCTTACATTTATAACAACGTCAAATGCTTTTTTATCAATTATTACAGTTTTGAGATAGTATTCAAAATATTTGGTCTGCTTATGAGCATCGTTTTTTGTTTTATTCTTGTTCTCTTTTTCAGAATTGTATATGCTCTTTTGAAGCAAAGTAACAAAATCCCCTTCAGCTCCAATGTTAATTTTGGCTTTGTCCCATTGGTTAAGATGTCCTGGATTGATTTTGTCGATATTTTCATTCTGAGTGTGTCTATCTATTTCAGCTAAATGGATTTTTCCATTATTATCTTCAAAAGCAATTTTTTGTCCTAAATAATGGGGCGAGTCTTCGGAATAGAAATTCTCTTTAAATATTCTAATCTTTTCAGCATAAGACTTATCGGATGTGTTTATTCCCGTTTCATATACTTCGTTTCCATTTGATAGTTTACCAACTTTCGAATACTGCACCTTACCGCCATCATCGGCGGCTTTTTTATTTGCATTTGACTGCAAATTATGATCCACCGTTGCCTCCGATGCGTTCAAGGCATCGGAAAGGATCTTATCAAATACAGCCTGCAGCTCGTCCGCATACAGCTCCATAAATCGAGCTTCATCGTGAAGGGCAGTGCTCTCACCGTAAAGGGAAGAGATGGCGCCGCGGATCTTATTGATAAATTCCTCAACAACGTCGCAGATCTTCTCAAAGAGAGTCCTGTGCTCCTTTGCAAACTCCGTAAGACACAGAACCGTCCCCTGTCTCCCTGTCTTGTAAATTCGGCGTTTGTTCCGTGATAGAAAACCTTGGGCGTTCAGTCGCCATTTAAGAGAACCTTTTCTACGGGCTTAGGTTTAAACGAAGTTCTATCATCTTCGAAATCATCGTTATGCTCCTTGACAAAACGATATATTTCTGATATGCTGATTTCGGTATTAACCGAGGAGTTGGGTGTAGTAGCTTTATTGCCAGACACCGTGGAATCGGTTGATACCATTTCTATTTTCACCAAATAGAATTTGTTAATATCTCCGATTTCCTCGGTTACATAAAGTTTAGCTATGCCATTCTTTCCATCGATGCTAACAGGACCATCGTACGCCCTCCAATCTCCAAACCAAGCACGGAAGAAAGGTGACTTAACACCCAACTTGTCTGTTTTATAGAACTTATAAGGCCACTTCTGAGCCTTCTGAATATCCTCGCTTGTGAAATCATTTATGCTTTTTCTGCCAATACTGCGAAGTGTTTCTATGTCCGATACAGTTATAGGCTTGTCATACTCTGTGTACTTTTCAGCAGCACTTTTCTGCACCTTCCCGCCGTCCTCGGGGGTTTTTTTATTTGCATTTGACTGCAAACTATGATCCACCGTTGCCTCCGATGCGTTCAAGGCATCGGAAAGAGCCTTGTCAAATACCTTCTGCAGCTCGTCCGCATACAGCTCCATAAATCGAGCTTCATCGTGAAGGGCAGTGCTCTCACCGTAAAGGGAAGAGATGGCGCCGCGGATCTTATTGATAAATTCCTCAACAACGTCCCAGATCCTCTCTCTGCATCTGCAAAGTCTCAAGTTCATCAAGATTCTTCTTGAAGATATCAAGCGCGCTCTGCTCGCCTTCGGAAAGCTCAAGAGCATTCAATCCCTCAGCCGCCTTGTAAAGGATCTCACGGTCAGAAAGCGATTCTATTCGCCGCTGCTGCTGTTCAGTTCCTGAAGTATCTGAGCTGCTATTCGCTCTTTCTCTTCGGGCGTTTTCCCGTCCATAGGCTTCACTATCTGCAAAATCATATCGAGTGACATACCCTTCTCCATAATAAATTCCGATAATTTCCCACGCATCTCGAAGTCTGGACTGTATTCCTTCTGCATCTTTCAAAAGCTCCTTTGCTAACGACATATTTGATTCGTTTGTGTCGTTGAACTTGTAAATTGTTCTAATAACTGGATTTCTGTAATTGGTATCTACTACCATAAGCATATTGTTGGCCTCAACAAAATGCTCGCCGTTTACTGTTTTGGCATAGCTATTATACCCTCTTTTCTGAATATTCGCAATAGCTTCCCAAACAATTCTCGCATCAGCGTTTGACATTATACCTTCCGCTATACCCCAATGCACACCACTTGTGTCATAGTTATCATCACGATAACCTCTGCTCTGCTCCTGCACACCGCCGTCCTCGGCGGCTTTTTTTGTATTTCTCTTTTGAAATCTAACCCCCTCAAGGGAATTAAGCTTCTCAAGCCTTGAGCTGTCGCTTCCGTCCTTGTATGAGATAACCTCAACGCTCATCTCTTCGAGAGCATCTATTATCTCAGAATTGTTCTCTATAAAAGACTGAGGAGCAACAACGGCCGCAGCTTCCCTGAGGGTAAGTAAGACACAGAGCCTTCCTGTTTTACTGTAAAGACAAAAATCCCTCCGTTGTCCTTTGACAACAGAGAGATTTTTTCATTTATTCATTGCTTCGGAACGGTTCTGAGGTTTATCAAAAGCTTTCTCAGCTCGTAGCTGTTGGGGGCGGCGGCTTCAAGCCAGCCTATGAGCTCGTTATATCTGCTTTCCTCCTCTGCAAAGGAAAAATTGGGGTTTTCCGAATATTCCTTGAAAAATGATGCGGCAGATTTCAGGTTGAACTCGCTGTTATTTCTCCTGTACAGCTCGTGGGCGCAGTACGCAAGCTTTTTCTGTGGCTCATAGCATGTATCGTTATTGGCGTTGAGGGTCCTGAGGTGGTTCTGCTCAACGAAATATACAAGCTTTCCTGCCTCCCAGTAAAGCGCGGTATCTCCCTCCTCGAGCTGAAGGAAGAGATCCTTTGTGTACGCTATGAGATCTCCCGTTTTTTTCAGAAAATCAGGATCCTTCAAATTTGCTATCTGGTAATCAAGGATCGCCAGCACGTATTCCTCGACTCTGCAGCATTTATTATGGTAGGAGGGGAATATCTCGCATATTCTCTCAAAATGCTTTGCCGCAAGGAGTCTGTTATCTCCGGATCTTACGCTGTCCTTCTTTTCTTTTTCATAATACGAGGCTACAAGCCTTCTTACGTATACAAGCTCCCAGCCGAAGTCATCGCTTTCGGAGACGGGCAAATAGTCTTCAAGCTCCGAAAGACAGGCTGCAATGCTCTCAACGCTGCCTTTTTCTTCGAGATATGCTTTGATACACTTTGCGATCATCCACGCCTTTTTATCATCGGCCTCCTTGCGAAAGCCTTTCATAAAAAACTTTATCTCGGAAAGCATAAAGCCCGGGTCCTGAGACTCCTTTGCCTCGCCGATCTTATTTCCGTATTTATCTATCATGGTATCAGAAGGGGAGAGGACGAACTTCGTTTACAACGTCCTTATAGAAGGCGTTAAGGTCAAACATTTTAGCCTTGGGTATCTCGTAGTGCTGAAGGGGGTACGCTTCGTATCCCTTGAACATGGGATACGAGTCAATATCCGCAATTTCAGTAATGATTGGATACTGGCGGCAATGCATGATCAGAGTTTCGCCCTTGCTCTTATCAAGTCGCTGAAGCTCAGAAACTGAGATAAGTCTGCGATTCAGGCCGTTTGCAGTATAATATGAGCCGCAGAGAAGACTGATCTCCTCAAGAAGATCCAGCTCCTTTGACGTAAGGAACACCCAGTTGTCGCAGTTGCCCTTGATGGTATCGGCATCCTCGCCGTAACGGGATTTGAGCTGATGAAGGCTCTGTGCTACAAGGAAGTAGCGCATATTACGGCTTCGGGCTGCAGAGATCATTGAGGGCATATCGGGGATAGTGGGGAGGTTGCAGAACTCGTCAAGAACGAAGTTGACCCTTACGGGGAGCTGTCTTGTCTTTTCCTTCTGAGCCTCCGCTATGAGGATCTCGTACGCCTGCTTGATGAAGGTGGTGACGAGAAAATGGTAGGTGCTCTTTTCATCGGGGATAATGAGATAAACGGCAGTTTTTTTGCGACCGAAATCAGATATGTTGATAGTGTTTCCCGAGAGCATATTGGTCAGATTATTCTGAGTTACGAAAATACGTATCATTCCGAAAAGGGATACCATAATGCTCTGGAGAGTTTTTTCCGCACTTGTGAAGATGTTTTTATAGTTAAGACCCGCAATGTTATCCATGCTCATATTAACGCTGAGCTTTTTCAGGGTTTCGGAGGAAGCACTTGTGCACAGAGACGCAAGGCTTGCAACGTTTACCTCATCGGGAGACGCGCACTCCATAAGGAGCAGAAGATTTGCAAGAGCAAGAGACGACGCCATTTCAGGCCAGAAAACGTCGTTTGAGCTTTCAAACTGTGGAGAGGCAATGCATCTCACGAAATCGTTCAGCATTGATACTGCCTCGTCCCTTTTGCCGTTATGGTAAAGGGTATAGGGGAGGAGAAGGGGATTCCACATATCGCCCTTGCCCACCTCGCGGAAGTTGATCACTACCGTATCATATCCGTTGGCTCTTGCGATTCCCTCGCTTCTTGCATAAAGCTCTCCCTTAGGGTCGGTAACGACGAAGGACTCTCCGGCTTTAACGAAGAAGTTAAGCATGGGCATACAGAAAAGTCTTGTTTTTTTAGATCCCGTTGAGCCGAAAATAAGGGTATGAGTATCTGATGAATCCACGTATGCCTCGTGTCCGTCGGACATAAGAGGAATGCCTGCTCCGGGATAAGTATCGTCGTGGAGATTTACGTATGTTCCCGAGTGCTTGAGCTCGTCTGTGGTTGCCCAGCGTGTCTCCTGATTTATCTGCTGATATTTTCCGAATTTATATTCCATAACAGTTCACCTTACAGTATTAAAAGCCTATGGTGGCAGTCTTTTTGATCTTGATCACAGTTCTCTTTATGTACTCGCTGTCAGCGGAGAAATCGGCGAGCATATCCTTTGTAATAACGCTTCCTACGTCAGCCGACCTTGAGAAAAGGGAATAGACGATATCGTTACACAGATCGGTAACGGTATGCAGACCGTAGAAATACTTATTACTTCTCATAACGTTTACAGATTCTGCAAGAACTGTTTTTGCATCCTCGCTGAATTCGAGACCGAACTTTGAGATATAGTCAGATGCATACTCAACAAGATCAACGTCGGAGGGCATATGAAGGGTAAGCTTTTCAATTCTCAGATACATGCTTACAACGCTTTCCATTTCTCTCGTCTGGTCGTTTTCCGAGTGATCGGAAAGGGTGAGAAGAATGAGCCAATGCGCCGTGTTGACCTGAAGAAACTGGAGAAAATCAAGGAAGTGCTTTTCCTTGTGATGACCTACCCACTCGTCGATATTGATACGGATTATTCCGCGGAACTCGTTGCGAAAGCCTGCGCAAGACTCAGCAGACTCGATAAGACGGTAAAGATCGGAAAAGTCCTGATCGGGGCGGAAGTAATCCAGCCTGAACTCAAAGTATTTAACGTCACCGTAAAAGCTCATAAGGTTTCCCTTAGAGTCAAGATAGTCTGCAAGAAGGGAAATGAGGTTGGTGTTGCCGTAGCCGGGGCAGGTGTAAACGAAGAGATCGGGCAGAACGATAGGCGAGTCAAAGGAGCGCTTTTTGATGTTATCGGAAAGGATATCCCACCTTTTTATAAGCTCCCGCAGCTCGTCTGCGCCCTTGAAATCCATAAGCTGTTTGTAATAAATATTCATCTGGCTTCTACCTTTGCATTTTTTGATAAGTATATAATAACATATTTACAGAAAATGTCAAGCAAGAGGAAATATGAAAAAGAGATGTCGAAGGATCTCGACATCTCTTTTCATTGATTTCAGTCTGCAGCCTTTTTGACAAGTCTCCATACCTTGCCGTTTGAGCTGCTGTATTCATCGTTTCCGGAGGATACTTTGTACTTTATCATATCAACTCCGTTGCGTTTGTCGAAAAACATGGTTTGAAGAGATATGTATCTGTCTGTACGCCAAACGGAGCTTTCGATGAATCCGCCTATCATACAAACTCCTGCAAGCTCTCCGTTCTGAATGACGAATTCTTCGGGATTAAGCTTTTGGAAATAGCTGAATTCTTCATTCTTATCCTCGTACCACGTTTCGTGACCCCCTTCGTAGGAGGTATCGTATCGCCATTCGTCGGCTTTTTTTACAAATCTTGCCTCGTCCTCCTCGGAATAGGTCTTGAAATACATAGATGAGCCTTCGCCGTCTATTGTGAAATGTACGTTATCTAACTTTCTGACAGGGGGCTTTTCGCATCCGGACAGCTTGCATTCGTAAAACACTTCCTTATCGATGACAATTCCGCCGGGGAGGCTTTGCTTTCTGAGACCGCTTTCGAAAAATGCACGGTACTCGATTTTAGAAAGATTTTCAGGATAGACGACCTCTTCCAGTGATTTGCAATAAGCACAAACGCTTGGCGGAATGATGCCGAGATCTTTAGGGAAACGGACCTTCTTGAGATTATTGCATCCATAGAAGCAACCGGCCCCAATGCTTAAAACCGTATCGGGAATTATAACTTCTCTGATAAAGCCATTTTCGGAAAAAGCATATTTTTTAATTTCCGTAACGCTTTCCGGAACTGTGACTAAGCTGTCCGTGCCTGTATATTTTTCAAGAATACCGTTTTCGATAATAAAATCTGACATAAGAAAAACCTCCGTTGTTTTTTAAAATTATATCACTTACAGAGGCAGATTGCAACAGATTTTACGTAACTCTCACGATCCCGCCGATGATTTTCACGGTATCCCCGACCTTGATATTTTTATTTATCCAGCTTGCAGACTCTCCGTGACCGGAGAGAACGAAGCCGCCCTCGAGGAGGGGAGTCTTTCCGCCGTAACGCTTTTTCGTTACGTGGCCCTTGGCGTTTACCGCCACCTCCCAGCCCCACATATTCGTGTTGGACTTTTCGCCCTTGTTGTAGATCACGAGCTCGTCGGCGCCGCGGATGCCGTTGAAATGAGAGACAGAACGAAAGATTCCCTTCGTAACGTGAGCTGAGGTATCAAACCAGACGTGATAGCCCTTTTTGATGTTCGCCTTTATCCATTCTCCCGCCTTGCCGTGTCCGGAAAGTACCTTACCACCCTCGGGGATCTTCGTGTTTCCCGAATAGTGAGGATCTTCAAGAGCAACGCCGTTCTTGTCGATAGCCAACTCATAGCCCCACATATTTGTGCCTGTCCTGCCGTTTCTGGCGAGCCCCTTGATATAGAGCACGAGATCGTCTGCAGCGCGGGGAATATCGTTTCCGGCGAGAGTGCCGTCATAATATCCATTCAGCTTATTAGCTTCTCTTGCTATGTAATCTATCTTTGATCGCAGATAGTTACCGGGGCAAGTTGTAGCGGCATACATTGAGTGCCAACAAAGATTTTTGCCTTTTACAAGCTTGCCGAGCTTGTTTCTCTTTGCGATGTCTGCACAAAGACGGATAAGGCTTTTCAGAGCTGCATCGGAAACAGGCCAGTCTCCACCTGTAGCCGAATTGGATGTTTCTATTGAAACCGACCTGCAGTTGGCTTCCCAATTGCTGTTAGCCCACGCAGTATCGCATTCGTTTACATAAAGAGCGATTTCTCCGTCGTTGCCTATACCGTAGTGTGCGCTGCCTTCTCGGCCGGCTCGCTGAAATTCCTCGCCGCACCTCTGCGCAGATACGACCGCTGCTACGTGATGAAGTGTTATTTCGGTGATCTTTGAAGATCTTCCTTGTGTGTAGTTCCCGTGGTGAGCGGGCACTTTTAACGTCGCAAGCGCCGAATTACTCATTTTCCACCTCCTCGGGAATACCTGCAAGGGACATAAGAATCGAAGCAACACCTGCAAGAGCTGCCGTACTTGCCACAACTGCCCAGTTAACCTCGGTAATTAAGGCTGTAGTTCCAAGAGTAGCAAGCGCAGCCTGCGCAACTGTTTTAAGAGCTCTGATACCTGCGGCACGGAGCCACTTCTTCCAATTTCTTTTCATATTCCTTCTCCTTTATTTTTCAATCAAATAGTTGTTCAATTCTTCCTTGGCATTTTTCATCTGATCGATGTTGTTGCCGTCGATTCCGTGATCGAGCAGAGCGAGGAGAGCACGCTGAGTTGCGTGATCTCCTCTGCGAATGTCCTTGAAGCGCTCATCGTCGTTTGCAAGCTTACGTTCTACGACCTCAAGCCTCTTTTCTACTATGGACAGTCGTTCATCCTGGCGTTCATTCGGCGCTTTTGCGACGCTTACGGCCCGTGTAACCTTTTCAATAAAGTTTGCGATAACGAGAAGCCCTGAAAGGATGCCGAGCGCCCATACCCATACCTCCTGAAGATTGATGCTCTCCATCGTGGGTACCTCCTTTCTCTTCGATCTCTGATTCGCACCTGGGGCAAACCATTCTCCCCTCGGGGACGACCTCCCCGCAGCATACGCAAAAGTCAGGCATTTACGTCAGCTCCTTTCGTAAAGCTTCCGCTTCCAACGTTCGTGAGAAAAGTCCTTCTGACAACGTCGTACATACCGATAACACCGTCAGCCTTGCGGTAGCAGGGAACGAGGTCGCATATGAGACTGTTGTCCTTATCGTAGTATTTGAAATAGTAGACCCTTCTCAGACCGGCAAAGCGGGGTGTTCCGTTATAATACTGTGCAAGAAGCAAAAGGTCGGAGGTCATCGTATATTCTCCCTGAGTGGTTAAAGACGTTATTGTATCAGAATCTTTTCTTTTAACTTTGATTTCGCCTTTTTTCAGAGTATACTCGAATTCATTTTTGCCGCTGATCATAGAATACGTTCTTTCGATGAATGCAGAGCCGGTGGAACCGTAGAAGGCACCGACTCCGGTTGCTGTGTACGGTGCCGAGATCATACATCTCAGCTTACCGCTGTTTTCGGCAGCACCGAATACCTGTGACGAGGTTGTGGAAGCATCGCGGTATATACCGATTTCAATAAAAGCAGCCTTGTCAAAGCTAAAGCCTAAATTCAGATAAGCGCCAACACCGGCGGCAGCCTGTACCCACTCAACCTCCTGATAAGCAGAGGGAAGCCCGACGGCGCTCCATAAAACGTTACCGAGGGCGTCTGTGATTTTTGTAACCTTACCCTCGGGTATGGTGATCTCTTTAACCGTGGAAAGCTCCATTATGCAAGCACCACCTTTTTCGTAACGGTCGAGCCGTCCTCAAGGGTGAAGGTCCAGGTCTCGGCAGTGCTTTTCAGATCGGAGACCATTTCTTCTTTGTCTTGCTCAGTCCAGTAGTCCGTGCCCTTTACGGGAGTAGTACCTGCAGATCCCGGGGCACCTGTATCGCCCTTATCACCCTTGTCACCCTTGTCACCCTTGTCACCCTTGTCGCCCTTGTCTCCCTTGGGTCCCTGAGGGCCGATGGGGCCGGTTTCGCCGGTATCACCCTGGGGTCCGGTTGCACCTGTATCACCCTTGGGTCCCTGCTCACCCTGAGGACCCTCAGGACCGGTCGCACCCGTGTCGCCTTTGGGACCTTCCGGACCGGTATCACCTTTTTCGCCTTTAGCACCGTCAGCTCCTGCAGGTCCGGTGTCACCCTTGTCACCTTTGTCGCCCTTGGGTCCCTGAGGGCCGATGGGGCCGGTTTCGCCGGTATCACCCTGGGGTCCGGTTGCACCGGTATCACCCTTGGGTCCCTGCTCACCCTGAGGACCCTTAACGTTCACCGCTGCAGGGTTGTCAAGCCCCTTGTCGTTTGTCCAGGAAAGCGTTCCGTCCGCACTTACAGAGGGAGTAAACGTGGCACCGCTTTCTCCTGCTGCGGCCTCTCCCCCGTGCTCGGCAACGTAGTCCTGCACGTACTGAGCAACGACCGCACCCGTGGGAGCGTTGAGCCTGTCGAATATCTTTGAAGGGTCGTCAATGTAGATAGTACCCTGAGCCGTGGTAACGCCGCCGCGAGTGTCAAGGGCCGCCTCGTAAAGAACGGAGCCCGAAGAGGAGTGAAGGGTGGCAAGCACCCTCGTGTAGCGTGATTCAAAAATCACCGCCGCAGGAACCGTGCCCGTGCCTATTCTCATACGAACCGTGTAGTCACCGCTTGCCGCCTTGATGCGGCCTATTACCTCAGCGATCTCAGCCTTCGTAGCGTCAGTAAGCGCAGAGTAGTAGGGAACTATGAACTGTCTGAGGAGCTTCACCCCACCGTCAGCGATCTCTCCGCCCTCGCCGAAGACAACCACGTTCCCCGCATCCCCCTCTACCTTTGTAACCTTCGAGGAAAGCCCGTCCTCAGCGTCAAGTACCCGCCTCAGCGCCTCCGTCAGCGCCGAAAAAGACTCCTGCGCCTCGATTGCCCCGTCATCCTGAAGAACGGGGTCTATAATGAAATCAAATCCGGGGCTTGTCAGAACGTTTCCGTTTTCTGCAATTATGCGTATCTCGCATTGGACGAGCCCCTCAAATGACGTTATGCTTGCTGATTCTGTTATTCCACCCGTGAGCTCGTAGTATACTGACGTATCTGCGATCCTGCAGGAATCGTATAATATTACGTCACCCGGCAGACGTGCCCAAAGGGTAGCGATGCATCCCTCGGGAAAGTGAAAGGGCTCCCCTCCGTCTACAAAATAAAATTCGAAGGATCTGAAGCCGTTATCTCCGACGTGGAGACCCTCCACCGTTAACTGCGATCCCTGCCTTGATACGTCTAATGTGTGTATTGACATTAATTTTCCTTTCTCCATCGCAGGATGGTAGTAATATTGGCAGGCGAGGAGAAATAGCCGCATTGGGGAAGCTTTTGTAAAGTGACTGCTTTCTCCTTTTTGGGGAAGTTTAATATTCGTTTATCCTGCCGATACTATGTTATCAGTTATTTGCATATTTCTCTCCCGTTGGGGCATTTTCAAAACTGACTCATCCTGCAAATTATGGGATCGTGTGTAAAACTTCTGCAATTTTTCGTATTTGTCGAAGAAGAAATATGCATAAAATTTTCCCAAAGTTCACAGTATATTTGATTACTTTTCATATATTTGAATTTTTTCTTACAAAACTATTGTCTTTTTATTATAAATAATGTAGAATGCATTTGTATTTGGCGAAGAATTCGCTGAAAAAAACGGGACGAAAGTCCCTGTATATTTTTGGAGGAAAAATCATGAAAAGAATCATTGCACTGTTTCTCGCAGCTTTGATGGTATTTGCTCTCGCTGCTTGCGGCGCAAAGAACGACAATGCTGACAAGAATGATGATGCAGGCAAGACTGAAGCGTCTGATTTCAAGGTTGGTGCTATCTACATCAACTCTAAGAACGACACAGCAGGCTACACATTCGCTCACCACAACGGTATCACAACAGCTATGAAGGAGCTTGGTCTCGACGTAGACAAGCAGCTCTTCATCGTTGACGAGGTTCCCGAGGATAAGGAGCAGGTTCTTGCTGCTATCGATACCCTCGTTGGTAAGGGCGTTAACATCATCTTCGGTATCTCCTTCGGCTATATCGATGCTATGGAAGAGGCTGCAGGTGAGTACGAAGACGTTATCTTCTCTCATGCTACCGGCTATAAGAGCAACGAGACAAACTTCAACAACTACTTCGGCCGTGCATACCAGGCACGTTACCTTGCAGGTATCGCTGCAGGTCTCAAGAGCCTTGAGATCGGCAACAACAACGTAGGCTACGTTGCTGCATACGGCACAGAGTACGCTGAGACTGCTTCCGGTATCAACGGATTTGCTCTCGGTGTTCAGGCAGTTAACCCTGATGCAACCGTATACGTAAAGAACCTTGGCGCATGGGCAGACGAGGTTAACGAGTCTGCATTTGCTAAGGAGCTTATCGAGTCCTACAACTGCGGTGTTATTTCTCAGCACTGCGACTCCGCTCAGCCTCAGATCGCTGCTCAGAATGCCGGCGTTTACGGCTGCGGCTACAACTCTGATATGACAAAGGATGCTCCCGAGGCTCACCTCACTGCTGCTATCTGGCACTGGAACGTATACTATGCAACTGCTATGCAGGCAGCTATGGACTGCGGCAGCGCAGATAAGTTCGTTTCCACAATGGGCTCCTCCGCATACTACGGCGGTCTTAAGGAAGAGTTCGTTGACGTTTCTCCCCTCAGCGAAAACTGCGTAGAGGGCACAGACAAGGCAATCGAGGCTGTTCGTAAGCTCATGGTCGACGGCGAGTGGGATGTATTCTCCGGCGTTAAGCTCACAGTTACAGCTGACGGCGTTGTTACAAAGACAGACGCAGCTCTTGTTGACAATGCAGGTAACGAGATCGTTGCTGCAGGTGGCGAGTCCGTTGAGGACAGCGTTATCACAGGCACAATGAACTACTTCGTTGCAGGTGTAAAAGAGGCGTAAGCACTAATGTATCCGGACCGGTCGGAATTTCCGGCCGTTCCGGACTATTTTTAGTATTGAAGACAGAAAACGATCCCTTGGGGCTTGTTTTCTGTCTTGTGTATTAAAAATAACTTTTTATATAAAGGAGGGGCTTCATGGAACAGCAGTACGCTATTGAAATGAGAGATATCACCAAGACCTTTGGAAGCGTTGTAGCAAACAACAAAGTGAATCTCCAGGTCCGCCAGGGTGAGATCCTTGCGCTTCTCGGTGAAAACGGATGCGGAAAGACTACTCTTATGAATATGCTTTCCGGTATTTATAAGCCGGACAGCGGTAGCATTTTTGTTGATGGCGAGGAAGTATCCATTAATTCTCCCGAGGACTCCAAAAGACTTGGTATAGGAATGGTACATCAGCACTTTAAGCTTGTTGACGTATTTTCTGCAGCCGACAATATCTGGATGGGTAAGGAACAGTCCGGTTTTGTTTTGAATAATAAGCGTTACTCCGATATTGAGGATATAGCCCATAAATTCGGCTTTGATATCGACCCGAGAAAAAAGGTCTATAATATGGCCGTTTCCGAAAAGCAGACTCTTGAGATCATCAAGGTGCTTTATTACGGCGCCAAGACCATCATTCTCGATGAGCCTACGGCTGTGCTTACAGTTCAGGAGATCGAAAAGCTCTTTAACGTCCTTCGCCGTATGAAGGAGGAGGGACATTCCATCATCATCATCACCCATAAGCTTAACGAGGTGCTTGAGATTTCCGACCGTGTTGCCATCCTTCGTAAGGGCGAGTACATTACCACGGTAAATACTGCCGAAACCAACGAGCAGGAGCTTACAGAGTGGATGGTGGGAAGAAAGATCGACCTTAATATCGACCGACCCGTTGTAGAAAAGACCCGTCCTCTCCTTGAGGTGCGCGATCTTACGATCAAAAACGATGAGGGCGCAATTGCCATCGATAACGTAAACTTCTACATCAGAGGCGGCGAGATCCTCGGCGTTGCAGGAATTGCAGGCTGCGGACAGAAGGAGCTTTGCGAAGCAATTGTGGGTCTTCGCCCCATCGTTTCCGGTCAGATGATCCATAAGGGTGACAACATCGTAGGTCTTCCTCCCAAAACTATCCTTGAGAAGGGTATTTCTATGTCCTTTATTCCCGAGGACCGTCTGGGTATGGGTCTTGCACCTTCAATGTCAATTACTGATAATATGCTCCTCAAGTGCTACCGCGACAGCTTCGGCCCCTTTGTTGACAGAAAGGCAGGAAGGGAAGCGGCTCAGCAGGTTATCGAAAATCTTGAGGTCGTGACCCCTTCAACGGAGACCCCCGTAAGACGTCTTTCCGGCGGTAACGTTCAGAAGGTCCTTCTCGGCCGCGAGATCAAGGCAGGTCCTAACGTAATCATTACGGCTTACCCTGTCCGCGGACTTGATATCAACTCATCATATGCTATTTATAACATTCTCAACGAGCAGAAGCTCGGCGGAGTAGGTATCCTCTTCGTAGGCGAGGACCTTGACGTTATGATGGCACTTTGCGATAAGATCCTCGTTCTCTGTCACGGTAAGGTAATGGGCGTCGTGCACGCTCACAAGACCTCCAAGGAGGAGCTGGGACTTATGATGACGGGTGCTCTCGACCTTAACGGTAAGTATGAGGATAAGCCCGTAGGTATCGCAAGAGATACGCTTTTCGGCGAAAATAACGGAGAGGAGGAGTAAGCCGTGGGATTTCATTTCGTAAAAAGAGATAACTGCCCTCTGTGGAAGCGCTGCCTGTTTTATCTTATAGCAGTGGTTGCAGCTCTCGGTATCGGTGCTCTGGTGCTCCTTTCCATCGGCGTTGACCCATTTGAGTATTATTACCAGATGTTCACCATGGGTACCGTTAATAACCGTATCGCATATAAGACCTTTATGAACTATTTCAAGGAGCTTGTACCCCTTGTTCTTACCTCCGTTGCTCTTTCTCTCGCATTTAAGATGCGCTTCTGGAACATCGGCGGCGAGGGACAGTTCATCGTAGGTGCAATTTCTGCAGCTTTCGTGGCATTCAAGCTGGGTCCTGTGATGCCTATGTGGCTCACACTTGTGGTAATGTGCCTTGCGGCGATGATCGTAGCAGGTCTTTACGGTCTTCTTGCAGGCTTTCTCAAGGTCAGGTTCGGCACGAACGAAACTCTTATGACCCTGATGCTCAACTATATCGCACTTTATATCCTTTTCTTCATCGGCGAAACGAAGGCAGACTGGAACTTCTTCCTCAGCGAAAATTCCGCCCGCCCCGTGTTCAAGAGCTTTACAGATCTTGCGTCATTCACTTCCATCCCCATGGGTGAAAAGTTTGAGCTTAATATCTGCGTTGTTCTAACCGTTGTGATCGGAGCGCTTATTTTCGTATATCTGAGACATACGAAGCAGGGTTATGAGATCAGCGTAGTCGGTGACAGTATGGGTACAGCAAAGTACGCAGGTATGAAGGTCAACTGGATCATTCTCAGAACAGTTTTCCTTTCCGCAGCTCTTATCGGTCTTGCGGCTGCTTTCAAGGTAGGTACTGCGGGCGTGCTTTCCACCTCCATCACAAACGACGTAGGCTGGACCGGTATCATTGTTGCCTGGCTTGCACAGCTCAATACGGTAATGATCTTCGTTGTTTCCATGCTTATCTGCGTGCTTCAGCACGGCTCTACCGTTGCGGCGGCAACCTTCGGTCAGGTAGACTCAAGCTTTGCCAATATGCTCCAGGGCATAATCCTTTTCCTTGTTCTGGCGGCAGACTTCTTCATCAGATTCCGTATCGTTATAGTAAAGAAAGGAGGATCCAATAATGGATAAGGTCGGCGTAATTACTTCTTTTATTCATAATATTGTAGTCTATAATATCCCCCTTCTGTACGGTACGGTAGGCGAGATCATGGTAGAAAAATCCGGCAGCCTTAACCTCGGCGTTGAGGGTACTATGGCTGTAGGCGCCATCTTTGGATACATCTTCGGTTGTTATGCAAACAGCCTCGGTCTCGGTATCGTTTCCGCCTTCCTTCTCGGCGCCCTTTGCGGACTTCTCTTTGCGGTACTTACAGTTTCTTTTCAGGCAAATCAGAATATCACGGGTCTTACTCTCACAACCTTCGGTCTCGGTATCTACTTCTTCGTTGGTAACGGCCT
This sequence comes from Oscillospiraceae bacterium, assembly GCA_015063955.1. Classification (GTDB taxonomy): domain Bacteria; phylum Bacillota; class Clostridia; order Oscillospirales; family CAG-272; genus Avispirillum. Next base: position 17,687 of record SVTD01000038.1, read on the forward strand.
TAAGGCAAGCGGATGGCCTGCAATGAACGATTACGAAAACGTTAAGGAGGGCTTTGAGGAGATATCCATCCCCCTTCTTTCAAAGATCCCCGTCGTCGGTGAGGGACTTTTCAGCCATAATATTTTCGTGTATCTCGGTATTCTTATTGCCATCGCAATGTGGTGGTATCTTAAGCATACACCTATGGGACTCCGTCTCAGAGCTGTGGGTGAGAACCCCGGTGCGGCTGACTCCGTAGGTATCAACGTTAAGCTTATGAAGTATATCCATATCTGCATCGGTTGCGGAATCATGGGTATCGGCGGCTACTATATGGCTCTCAATATGTCAGGCTCCTTTAACTCAAGCTGCTGGATCAACGGCTACGGCTGGATCGCAGTTGCCCTTGTTATCTTTGCCAACTGGAGCCCCGCTGTGGCGATCCTCGGAACCTTTGTGTTCGGCTTCTTCAATACGCTTCGCGCATCCGGAACGAGCCTTGCAAATGCATTCCCCGAAGCACTTGGCTGGCTTGCGGATATTCCCACACAGCTTTACCAGGCCCTTCCTTTCATCATTACGGCGATCGTGCTCGTAGTAACCTCCATCAGAAATAAGCGCGGCTCAAGCGGTCTTCCCGCCGCCCTCGGCCTTAACTATTTCAGAGAAGAAAGATAATGAAAAGCCTTCCGCAAAAGCGGAAGGCTTTTTCATTGAAGACGGACTATAGAAATTACAATAAATATGTCAAAAATTGTCTTTACAATTTTTACTGTTGGAATTATAATATTCATAATGATCAGAAAAAGCTGCACGAAGTGCAGGGGAGTATACCTTTGAAAAAGTTTTTTGGCTCCGCTTACGGAGCTGTTGCAATTCTTCTCGCTCTTTTGATTTTTGCCTCTGTTGCCGTGAGCGCCCCTTACTTTATCGGTAACGGAGCAGATAAGCCTGAGAAGAATCCTAAATCAAATAAAAAAGAAACTACCGCAGAGCAGACCACAGAGGAGGCTACCACCGATCTCAGTCAGTACTATTTTTCCGAGGGGTACGAGGTTCTTGGGGGTGATCTTTTCTGTGAGCACAATTGGCAGGACTGGTTTATGACGAGAGCGGCAACTCTTACGTCCATAGGATCGGAGCTGAGATACTGTAATCGTTGCCTTGCCCATCAGACCCGCGAGTTCGGAACGCTTCACGGAATCGGTGAGCGTGCTCTGCTTGACGTGAAATGTATGTTTCAGATGCCAAACTATCCCAACGGATGCGAGGTAGTATCACTTACAATGGTGCTAAACTATCTCGGATATGACGTTACTACGGACGAGCTTATCGATAATCATATGCCCCGCGGAGTGTTCGGAAGCTACGGAGATAATCCCTTTTATAAGTATCTCGGTGACCCGAGAGGGCTTGGCGTCGGCTGCTATGCTCCTGCAATCGTAACGACTGCCGATAACTATTTTTCATCCATCGGCGAGTTCAGAGCGGTGACTGACGTAAGCGGCAGGGGCTTTGAGGATTATAAATCCTTTATCACACGGGGAACCCCCGTTATCTTCTGGGGCACAACCTATATGAACTGTAATTCCGAGATATTCGGAACTGTCTATATCAACGATGAGGAAGAGGTCATCTGGCGCAACTATTCTCATTGCTTTGTACTGATAGGCTATACCGATACCACCTACATATTCTGCGATCCGCTTCGCGGTATTATCGAGTACCCCAAGGAGGACGTAGAACAGAGCCATAGCCTCGTTTATGAGCAGGCCTGTATTATTCAGTAGAGTTATAATAATGAATAAAAGAGATGCTGCAGCCTAAAACGCAACAGCATCTCTTTTATCTTACCCTTCAAATTCGGGTTTGTCGGGGAGGGGGAACGGGGGACGCGAGGACGCAAAGGACTTTTTTGAAAAAAAGTCCTCTGCACTCTCAAAAAACTTTGAAAAGGGATGGGTATAAATTCGGGTTTGTCGGTGGGACGATATTGGTGTATTGTAGGGACCGGCGTCCCCGACGGTCCACCCATCTGCACACGAACCGCACCTTCAAATTCGGGTTTGTAGGGGAGGGATACGGTCGCTTTTTAGTGCGAAAATAAAGAAAGCAATAATTGTAGCCTCAGCTATTACGCACCCGCTTCGCCGAAAGGCGAAGCCAAAGAGAACAATAATCGAACGGCGCTCCGCAAAAAACTTCAAAAAAGGGACAGGTAAAAATTCGGGTATATCGGTGTGTTTCAAACTAAAATTTGAAAGGTGAACGAACGATCCGCACCAAAGCCTCCCTC
>SVTD01000039.1 GCA_015063955.1 Oscillospiraceae bacterium
TGAGGGCAAGATGTCCTACTATCTTTGCGATACTCATTGGTTTGATGCAAGCCGTTACGTTGCAAACGACGGAATGACGGAGCTCAGCCGACTTGTTGTAAGCATTGTCAGCTCCGATGAGCCTCAGCCACCGAAGCAGGATGGGGAAACGTCACATCGCATCAGCCCTTCAGTTGCGCCTCTTCTCAAGCGTGCGTATATATTTCTTGAGGATGGAGAATGGGCTTCTGCCGACGTATACTGCGAAAAGGTTCTTGATCTTGATCCCGAAAACCCTCACGCATACGTTGGAAAGCTTCTTGCCGAGCTTCGGGTGAGAAAGCGGGAAGATCTTGCCGCTCTTGTCCATACCTTTGACGACAATGCCAATTATAAAAAGGCTGTCCGCTTTGCGGATGAAGGACTTAAGGCAGAGCTTACAGGATACATTGAATATATCAATGAGAGAAACGAGCTTGAGCGCATGAGCGAGATATACAATCGCGCCAAGTATGCTATGTCGATTGCTTATACTGACGGTGATTACAGAGCAGCTGCGCTGATGTTTGAATCAGTCAAGACGTATCTGGATTCCGAGGAGCTCGCCCGCCAATGTAACGGACGTGCAAACGACGCGATTCTGAATTCGGGAAAAGCCAGAATGGCTCATCATACCCTTGACAGCTATATTGAAGCAGTAAGGATACTCGAATCGATTTCCGGCTGGAAGGATGCCGACGAATGTGCCGAAGTCTGCAGGCAGCAGATCGGAGAGCTCCGCGAGCAGAAGGAAGCTGAAAGAATAGAGAGGGAGGAACGCGAAAAACTCGAGTGCGAAAAAGCGAAGCGCAAAACCAAAAAAACAGTAATGATCGGTATTTTGGCAGCGGTGGCCGTTGCTCTGATCACGGTGCCTTGTATAGTACTTCCTCCTGTGATAAAATACGAAAAAGCAACGTCTCTTATGGAGGACGGGGAGCTTGACAAGGCGTATGATATGTTCAATGCTCTCGGCGACTATAAGGATTCTGCAGAAAAATGCGGGGAGATCGAGGAACTGCGTCTTGCTGACAGAATAAACGTTACGAAAGAGCATCTGCAGGGTGTTAAGATTGGTGATCAAATAGAGTTCGGAAGATACGGGGATGCAGAAAGCTTAGAATGGACCGTTCTTGACATAAAGGACGGCAAAGCCCTTCTCTTAAGCCGCTAATGCATATGCAAAAGACGTTTCGACCGGAGTGAGGGCGAGATTACCTGGGAGAATTGCTCTCTTCGTGAATGGCTGAACGGAGAATTTATAGACACAGCATTTACCGATAAAGAGAGTGATATAATTGCTTCTCCCGAAAACGACACACAGGACGGGGTATTCCTGCTCAGTCTGGATGAGGTTGAGGAGTATCTGACAAGCAAAAATTCCAGAGAATGTACGTCTATTGCTAATCCCACGGCAACGAGGGGACGCCCCTGGTGGCTGAGGACTATCGCCTACGACAGTAAAGCTGTATACGTCAACGAATACGGCGTTATAGAAACAGGAGGCAAATATGTTTCCTACCCCGATTACTACGTCCGCCCCGCTCTTTGGGTGGAGATAGACGGTGAATAAAAAAGCCGTGGGACGGTTGTTAGCTAACAACCGTCCTCCGGCTTTTTACAGCTTTACGCTGACCTCGCCGCTTGAGAGAGTTTCCTCGTCGCCGTTTTCATATCTTACAGTCAGATTATAGTTGTTCTCCACCCGAAGGGCGTATGCCGGACGGCTCCTTTGAGTATCCGACAGCGGCTCCACCGTTACCTCTCTGCCTACTGTCAGGCATCTCTCGCGGTAGCGCTCTTGGGCATCGTCTTCCCCTATGGCATCATAACGCTCGCGAAGCCTTCGGAGAATCCCCTCACAAAGCTCTTCGCAAAGCCCCTCTCTTTTTTCCTCGGCAAGATATCCTGCCGTTTTTTTTATGTATTCGGGAAAGCCGCCGACGGGTCTGTACACGTTGATCCCGATTCCGAGAATAACTCCTGCACTCTCGCCCAAAAATACGGATTTTGCAAGGATTCCGCAGACCTTTTTTCCGTCAACAAAAATATCGTTGACCCATTTGATCTTTGCTTTCACACCCGTCACATCTTCAACGGCCTCGCACACCGCTACTGCCGCCGTTCCGGTTATCAGACCTATATCCTCCCTTTTCGGATAAAGGACACAGCTCATATAAAGCCCCGTTTCATCCGGCGAGAAAAAGCTTCTGCCAAGTCGCCCCTCTCCGCCTGTCTGACAGCGGGCGATAACCGTATGCCACTGGCGGCAGCCCTGCGCCATCCGCTCCCTTGCCACGGTATTGGTGGAATCTATCCTGTCAAAAACCTCTGCCTCTACATCACAGGGCAATCTTTTTCTTAGGCCGGACTGCGTTATTCTATCCTTCATTTTTGCTTTTCCTTTTCTTTTTCTCTTTTCATTTTATCATTCCTTTCGCCGTTTTACAACTCCTTTTCGGCTGATTACAAATTCTTCTCCCAGGGAATAATAAACCTGAAAGGAGAAGGTCTATGAAAAAACAAAGATCAAAGCAACACAGCATCGTTATCAGCGGTTATTACGGATACGGCAGCATAGGAGACGAGGCGGTGCTCTTTTCCATACTGTCCGGTATTGCAGAAAGGCTGCCCGGCGCAAAAGTCTGCGTTCTCTGCGCCGATCGCGATTCCCTGCCCGATATTGCGGGCATCACTCTTTTTGCAAAAAGCAGGACAAACCCCTTTTCTGTTATTTCGGCATTGCTGGGCGCTGACCTTTTTATCAGCGGCGGCGGAAGCCTTATGCAGGACGCGACCAGCTCAAGGAGCCTTTCCTACTACTGCGCCCTTTTACATCTGGCAAAGCTTTGCGGCTGCAAGATATACGTCTATGCAAACGGCATCGGACCGCTGAAAAACGAGAAAAAATGCCGTTGCGCACTTCTTCTCGCCGATCTCATATCCGTCAGGGACCGCGCCTCCCACGAGACCGTGAAAAGACTCACGAAGGAAAGCTCACCTCCCGTTCTCTCAGCAGACCCGGTTTTTGCCCATCCCTTTCCCAATCGCAGGACTCTTTTTTTGCGCTTTTCTGCTGGACACGCAAAAATGCCCTACTTCGCCGTATCTCTGAGAAGCTGTAAAAGCTCGGGGACCGTGAATTTAAAAGAGCTTGAGGTGGCGATCTCTGCCCTCTCAAAAGACGGTTATTTCCCTGTTTTCGTTTCTATGCAGGACTGCTACGACCTTGAGATCTGCCAAACAATGGCAGAAATGACGGGCGGCGCTGTTGCCTCTGTCGGTGACGGGGACGAGCTTTACTGCCTTCTTGAGAAGGCATCATTTGCCGTGGGTATGCGGCTTCACTTTCTTCTTACCGCCGCCCTTGCGGGAACACCCCTCGTTGCCCTTTCATATGACTGCAAGGTAGAGGGCTGCCTTGAGGAGCTTGCAGAGGGTTTTATTCTCTCTGCCTTCGATTTTTCAAAGGAGGAGCTGCTCGAGGCTGTTTGCAATGCGAGAAAAAGCTTCTCAAGAAGAAAGACGGAGGAGATCTGTCTTCGTCTGCGCTCCCTCGCACTCAGGGATATGGACGGTATTCTCACCCTTTTGGAAAAGGATGAGAACAAGGCCTCCGCAGGCGAAAAGTTTTTTGCCGATACTTGAAAATAAAGGCTCAATATGATATCCTTTTATTAATAAATTATGTTGGAGCCCTTATGAAATACTGCGTTCTTCCGTCTTACGTATGGACTTATCCCGATATTCATTCCTATCCCGAGGGAAAGGACAGCGCATCCCTTCTTTCCCTCAGGGACGGATATGCCACCTTTCAGTTGCATCTTTATGACGTTTCCGAAAAGGAGCTTTTCGTCTGCCTTGACGGCTTTGAGGCAGAGCTTTACCGTGCTTTACCGATACGCGTTGAAAGCTGTCCCGGAATTGAAGAGCCCCGGGAGCATTTCCCCGAAAGAGCGGCGCCGTTTTTCGTTAACGACTGTCTTATTCCGATGGCAAATACGGCAGAGATCAAAGACGGCACGGTCACCCTGTATATCGCAATAAAGATCCCCTCCTATGCCCCCGACACCTTCACGGGTGCAATTTCAGTTCGGGGAGAACGCGAGCTTCGCATTCCCGTAACCGTTGAGGTTGTCAAGGCTTCCCTTCCTCCCGAGCGTCTGGACATTGCAATGGGCTGGAGTATGTCGTCGGCATCTAAGCATCACGGTGCAAAATGCCGCGAGGACTATATGGCAATAGAGGACAATTATCTTCGTGCACTTCGCCGTTGCCATCAGACAAACCTTTTCCTTTATCCCCCGAGAGAGCGCTTCGTTGACGGAAAATGGGAATTTGATTTCGGATTTTTCAACAGATACGTGAGAAAAGCTCTGGACCTTGGCTTTCGATACTTTCACATCGAGGGTGTGGGCTTTCGCCTTGCATGGGATAAGCCGTACATCTATCACAGAGGAATAGACCTCCTTTCCTGGGAGGGATACGTATATCTTGAGCAGTTCCTTGCAGCTCTGAAAAAGAACCTTTCCGAACAGGGCTGGCTTGACCGCGATCTTTTCTGTATGGGAGTGTGCGATGAGCCCAACGAGGAAAATGCAATGACCTTCCGCGCACTTGTCAGCGCCATCAGAAAGCATTTTCCCGATATGAAGCTGTACGATGCAACGAGCGGTGCGCCGATCTACGGAACCCTTGACCTTTGGGTACCGAGAAGTGATGAATACGAAAAGCACCGCGAGGTATTTGACCACTACAAAGAGATGGGCGATAAGGTGTGGCATTACGTCTGCCTTTTCCCCCGCGAGAATGGCTATATAAACAGATTTATGGATATTCCCCTCCTTGCCACCCGTTATCTTTTCTGGGAAAATCACAAATACAGGCTGTCAGGTTATCTTCACTGGACGGTAAACGACTATCAGTCCGATGCCGATCCCTTCCTTGAAAGCTGTCCAAGACACGTTAATGCAGGCAGCGAGAGCATTCTTCCTCCCGGAGACGACAAGCTTATCTACCCCGGCGAGAACTTTGCCCCCTACATATCCATGCGACTTGAAAACCACAGAGAAAGCGCTGAGGAATACGCGATGCTTTCTATGATCGCAGATCGGGAGCCGGAGCTTGCCGACAGTATCTGCAGCAGCGTTTTCCACTCCTTCCACTCTGTGGAGTTTGACGCCGACAAATTTGAAACCGCCCGCAGGCGACTGATAAAAGAATACGAAAGGCTTTATAAATAATTTTTCACAGCAATATCCTACGGAGGTGCCCATGTTTAAAGAATTTGAACCCAGAGCGCGGGAAATACTTAATAAAATGACGCTCAAAGAGAAGATAGGTCAGCTCAATCAGGCAGTTATGCCCTGCGAGGACGAGGCATCCATGAACGCATTCAAGGACCGCCTGAGACGGGGTGAGGTGGGAAGCCTTATCCTTTCCACCAGCGCAACTGCGGGAAACGATGAGCAGAAGGCCGTTGTGGTTGAGATGCTCAACGAGCTTCAGCGTGTCAGCGTAGAGGAGGGTCCTCAGGGCATTCCCCTTCTTTTCGGACGTGACGTTATCCACGGACACCACACAGTTCTCCCCATCCCCCTTGCATCCGCCTGCTCCTTTGATCCCGAGCTTTGCCGAGAGGCTTACCGCACCGTTGCCCTTGATGCAACGAGCGAGGGAACGAACTGGACCTTCTCTCCCATGATGGATATATGCCGCGACCCCAGATGGGGACGTATTATAGAGGGCTACGGCGAGGACCCTTATCTTGCAGGCAGGATGGCGGCGGCAACCGTCAAGGGCTTCCAGGGTGACGACCTTTCCGACCCCGATTCCATGGTAGCCTGCGCAAAGCATTATCTCGGATACGGCTTTTCCGAGGGCGGACGCGACTATAACAGAACTGAGATTTCCGATTACACCGTTCAGAACGTAGTTCTTGCCCCCTTCCGCGAGGCGGTAAAGGCAGGGGTGGGCACCGTTATGTCCTCCTTTAACGATATTTCCGGCGAGCCCGTAACCTCAAGCAAAAAGTATCTTACGGATATCCTTCGCGGACAGCTTGGATTCGAGGGCTTCGTTATTTCCGACTGGTTTTCCGTTCAGCAGCTTATCCGTCAGGGTATTGCGGAGGAATACGAGGACTGCGCTTATCACGCCATCAATGCAGGTCTTGATATGGATATGGCGGACGAGCACTACTCCCGCTTTCTTGAAAGGTTCGTTTTGGAGGGCAAGGTATCTATGGAAACTGTTGATACGGCAGTTCTCCGCGTGCTCTGTGTAAAGCTTGCGAAGGGACTTTTTGAAGCGCCCTATGCAGTTTCGAAGCAGGTTGACAGAAAAGCATTTTGCGAGGTGGCAGAGCGCTTTGCGGCAGAATCTATGGTCCTTGTAAAAAACGAGGGCGGCACACTCCCCTTCCCGAAAAAAACAAGCGTTGCTCTCACGGGTCCTTACACCTTCGAGCGCCGAAGTCTTCAGGGCGGCTGGGCTCTTGACGGATATCTCGGCGCCTCCACTCCCAATATGGCAGAGGCTATGAACGATATCGTTGTAGGTGAGGGCGGCGGACGCGTTATGTGCACGGGCGGCAGAATCAACGACGATTCAAACTACTTATTCTCCCATTCCGATCACATAGTTCTGGCCCTCGGCGAAAGCTACGAGGATACGGGAGAGGCGAGAAGCCTTTCCGATATTTCTCTCCCCAAGGCTCAGGTGGAGATGGCAAGAAAGGCGAAAATGTCCGGCAAGAAGACCGTCGGCGTTATCTTCTGCGGTCGCCCCGTTGCCCTTGAGGAGATCGAGCCCTATCTTGACGCTATCCTTATCGCGTGGCACGGCGGAACCAGAGCTGCCCACGCGGCAGTTCGCACCATATTCGGTGACTATACTCCCTCGGGAAAGGCGGCCATCACCTTCGTTCGCAGAACCGGACATATTCCCCTTTATTACGGCACTACCTGCTCGGGACGTGAGGTCAACGGCTACTACGGCGAGGGTGCCTCCAACTGCTACACCGACTGCCCCGCAAGCCCTCTCTACCCCTTCGGCTACGGACTTTCCTATACTACCTTCGAGTATTCCGCTCCCTGTGCCGAAAAGTCCGAGATCTCCCTTGAAAGCCTCAAGGCAGGAGAAAAGCTTCGCTTCTCCGTTAAGGTAAAGAACACGGGCGAGAGAGCAGGCAAGGAAACGGTACAGCTCTATATCCGCGACGTGAAGGCATCTATGATGCGCCCCCTCCGCGAGCTTAAGGCGTTCAAAAAGGAAGAGATCGCCCCCGGTGAGGAGAGAGTCTTCTCCTTTGAGATCGGCTACGAATCCCTCGGCTTCTATAAGCCCGACGGCACCTACGTAGTTGAGCCCGGCGCCTTTGAAGTCTACATAGGCGACAGAAGCACCACTACGAATAAGACAGACGTATTTGTAAAATAAAAGAAAAGGATCCGCCCTTCACTTCCCGAAGGGGTGGATCCTTTATTCATTCTTCTTTTTTTCTGAACTCTGCAAGAGAATTTGATACGAATACGTGGTTTGCCGCACAGATAATTACGCTGCGAAGAGCAGTTTTCAGCTCTGTGCTGGTAACGCCTACGTCATCCGCCTTTTCCTTGATTCCTGCAATGCAGGCAAGCATATTCTCAAACTCCATACAGAAATAATCGTAAGCAACATCGCAGGGGTAGATGGTCTTCTGCAGACTGTAAAGATAGGAGATATCGTCGATTGCCATAACGCTCTTTACAACTCCGACAAACAGTATATACGCAAGATGCTCCGCATAATACAGCTTCTTTACAGGAGAGTCCACAAGTCCCTTCTTTACGTAGTTGCTTATCATCGACGGCGTCAGCTCTGCAACGCCCAGAGGAGCGAGAATTCCGTTTGTATATTTAGTTATCTGTTCAAGATAAAGTCCTACGTTTGGCAGCTCTGAGTATCGGGGAAAACGGAAATCCCCTACCTTCTGCGCAAAAACACTCTTAATATCGTTATTCATGCTAATATTTTACCCTATTTTTCTGTGTATGTCAATGAGTTTTGAATTATCTGTTGACAAGTTTTTGAAAAACTGATATAATTAACATAGCCACGTATGCGGCAATTCACAAAAAAGAGGTATGCAAATGAACATCAAGATAGTTTCTGACTCATCAAGCGATATTTTCAAGCTTGACGGTATCGATTATGCATCCGTTCCTCTCAAGATCATCACAGATCAGAAAGAATACATAGACACTCCCGACCTTGACGTGGACGGGATGATAGACGATCTCAGAAAATACAAGGGCACCTCGAAATCCTCCTGCCCCAATATGGCAGACTGGGCAAGCGCCTTCGGCGACAGCGACGGAGTTTTCTGCGTTCCCATAACAAGAAATCTCTCCGGCAGCCATAACAGTGCAAGCCTTGCAGTTGAGGAGTTCCTTGAGGAGCATCCCGATAAGAAGGCATACGTTGTTGATACTCTCTCCGCAGGCCCCGGATGTGCCATTTGTGTTGAAAAGCTTTGCGAGCTTATTGACAGCGGACTTGAATTTGACGGGATAAAGGAAGAGCTCTGCAGATACCAGAAGTCTACTCACCTTCATTTCTGCCTTGAATCTCTCCGTAATTTTGCAAATAACGGCAGAGTCAGCCATGCAACGGCAAAGATAGCAGGCGTTCTCGGCATCCGTATCATCGGCAAGGCAAGCGACGAAGGAACCCTTGAGATCGAATCAAAGGTCCGCGGCTCAGATAAGGCGATCGCCGAGATGTACGCTAAAATGAAGGAATACGGCTACAGCGGCGGTAAGGTCCGCATCCACCAGTGCCAAAACCCCGAGGCTGCAGACAGCCTTCGCAGTATGATCCTTGCAGACTTCCCCAATGCAGATATTATCATAAGAACAACAGGCGCGCTCTGCAGCTTCTATGCAGAAAGCGGCGGCTTCCTCGTAGGTTACGAGGGACGCGAAAGATAAAAAGAAGGGATCCGCCCGACGGATCCCTTCTTTTTTGCAGGAACGCAAAACCTTTTCCTGCAATAAGGTTTTGCACTCCCAAAAACCTTGAAAAGGGATGGTCAAATTCTGGTTTATCGGGGAAAACGGGGGGATGCAAAGAACTTTTTTAAAAAAAGTTCTCTGCACTCTCAAAAAACTTTGAACTATTGGTGTAGCTGAACTTTACAAGGCAAAAGTTGCAGGGCAAAGCCCTGCGGCGCTTACAGCGCCAGCCAACGCGGGAACCCCCCGAAAATGAACTCGTTCATTTTCGGGGTTATTCCCGTATAGCGTTGGCTTTTGCCTTTTAGATATCTTTGTCTTTTTTGAGGTTTCTTTGCTACTTTCTTTTTCTAAAGAAAGTAGGTTACCCCCTATAAACCCGAATTTGAAGACCGGTTCGCGTGCAGATGGGCGGGAGCAGCAAGCGGCTCCCCTACGATATCGTAAGTGCAAACACACCGACAAACCCGAATTTATACCTGTCCCCTTTTTGAAGTTTTTTGGGAGTGCAGAGGACTTTTTTCCAAAAAAGTCCTTTGCATCATCTCCCCTATAAACCCAGATTTGTTCGATAAAAAAGCTCCGCCGGGCGGCGGAGCTTTTTTATTTGCTTTTCGTCAACAGATCGAAGCCCTCGGTGGTCTTTGTGCTTCCGTCGGGGTACACCCAGATGACCTGGGAGCCAGTCTTTTCGGCAATTGCCAAACCTTCCTCATAGCTCATATTGAAGAGTGCCGTTGAAAGGGCATCTGCAAGTCCCGAATGGTCTGTAACCACAGATACTGCGTCGTAGGTGTTCTTCGGCATCAAGGTGTTGGGGTCGATTATATGATGATATTTCTTTTCGGCAACTGTATAAAATCTTTGATACGTGCCGCTGGTCACGAGAGATCCGTTCTCCAAAAATACGTTTTTGACATATGCCTTATTACTGCTGAGATCGGGGTTCTGAATGCCGATCTCCCACTTTTTGCCGTCCGGCTTTGAGCCGATACAGCGCACGTTTCCGCCCACAGACATCGCATACCCGGAATATCCCTGCTCCTCGCAGTACCTTGCCGTCATTTCAACGGCGTAGCCCTTGGCAACAGCACCCACGTCAAGACTCATCTCGCCGTCGGCAAGATAGACCGTGCTCTCCTCTTCGTTGATAATAAGCTTTTCAATATCCGTATGCTCCCGTGCCGCCTCTAAAATCTCTACGGGAGGGAGAGCGGCGTTTTCGGGATCTGCAAGACCCTTTTCGCGGTAATCGTGCCAAACGGAAAGCACGCTTCCCATTGCCACGTTCGTCATACCGTCCGTCAGCTCGTACATCTCCTTTGAATAAAGAAGCAGTTCGATTACAGCAGAGTCTACCCTAACGGGGGACACGCCCGCATTATCGTTTACCGTCTTTAAATTATTGATGCCCTCGTACTCGTAATAGATGTCGTACAGCTTATGGTAATACGAAAGCTTTTCAAGAATAGCGTCTGCCTTTTCGTTGAATATCTCCTCGTCTGCTTCGCAGCCGAGGATCACCGTCTGGGTATCAAAAACGGTAATATCGCTTTTTGAAAACTGACGGTAGGAAGAGCAGGACGAAAGAAGGGCAAGCGACGAAACTGCCGCTGCCACAAGTATAACAGATAGCAATTTTTTCATCGTTTGCCCCTTGATTTTTATTTTGCGCCGAGCGCCTTTTCTGCGATCTTAATAAAGTCGCCGACAGCAATGGTACAGCCTGCAGTGAGATCTGCATCCGTTGCCTTTCCTGTATCGTCTGTCTTGATGGCAGCGATCTCTTCTGCTGTCATGCCCTTGATGAATTTACAGAAATTATCTGCCTGCTCATACCATTCATGCGTTGCGCCTGCATACGCCACCATTCCGTAGGAATCAAGCTTTTCACGCTTCGTTCCGCTGTAGGAGCCGGATGCAAAAGTGCCGTCCTCACCGAAGGAAAGCTTTGCCTCTGCAACATCCGTTACTGCTGCAAGAACCTTTTTATCAAGGGAAGCAACGGCGCAAAGGTCGGTAGTCATAGTGACGGAATACGCGCCCTCAGCCTCTGTAACGGCATCGTGATTTATCATCGCGAGAGAAAGCACCGGAGTCTCCTCGGAATCGAAGGAAACTGCAAGGGTATCACCCATTGCATTTACAAGGGCCTTCTTGAAGTCGCCTATGGCGATGGTGCAGCCTGCCGAAAGATCGGCATCTCCTGCCTTGCCACCATCCGAAAGATCGAGAAGGGTCGCTTTCTTTGCGTCCATTCCCTTAACGTAGTTTGCGAAGAACTCAGCCTGTTCATACCACTCGGCTGTAGCGCCGCCGTATGCCACCATACCGTAAGCATCACCGCGCTCGTTCTTTGTTTCGTATATTCCGCTCTTTCCTGCCTTTGCATCATCAAAGGACATGGCGAAATCGCCGCAATCGATAACACAGTCAACGATCACGCCGTTCCAGTCTGTGATGACGGCAACGGTAGTAACGCTTGATTTTGCTTCATCTGCTGCAAGTGTAACTGCCGTTCCCATAGAAAGCCTGTACTTTCCCTCAGCTGTATTTTCGGAAGGTCTTATAAGGGCTGCGCCGAAAATCAGTGCTGCAGAAGCAAGGAGTGCCAATGCTAATGCCAATGCTCTTTTCATAGATCCACCTCAAAGTATTTATTACAAATGACGTACATAAACAATAACACATTTTTTCCTTTTAGTCAATAGCTTACCCAACAAGACTGCGATTATTACTTTACGCAGTTTATGGAAAAAATCCGTTTTCGGGGCTGTTTGGCTATTGAAAAATAACTGCGTATATATTATAATGATTATAAGTAAGGTTTTTATGAAAGGACTGTACGGCTTTGAAAAGATTTATTTCTCTTCTTCTTTGCGTAATTATTGCAGCTTCCTCCCTGATTTTTGCACTGCCCTCATCGGCTATGCTCTACAGAAAGGGAGATATCAACCACGACGGCACGATCAATGCTATGGACTCCTATTTTCTGAAAACAAGCATTGCAGGCACTGCTGTCGGAACGGACGAGCTTGCATCCGATACAAACTCAGACGGCTCTGTAAACTCAATGGACTCATACGTTATGAAGCTCCATCTGGCAGGTCTCGGCGACATCGACGTTCTTTATCCCGAGGGCTGCGGCTGGCAGGGCTTTACCGTTATGGGCACCCCCATCAGCGAATACACGGTCGTTGTGACAAATCCCGACAACGCCAATATGGTATTTGCCGCAGAGGAGCTTTCCAAATACGTGCGACTTGGCGACGGCACCACCGTTCTCAATATTGCAAACGGTGAAAGCGATGCCGAAAAGCAGATCATCCTCTCCGAGGACACAAGCGGCGATATGGGCACCGACGGATTTAACATAAGGACCGAGGATGACGACGTTATCATCACCGCAGGCGCTAAGCGCGGCACAATGTACGCAGTCTACGAGATCCTCGAGACCTACTTCGGCTACAGCTTTTACGCTTACGGCGAATACAAGCTTGACAAGAATCTGAAGTGCGATATCCCCGAGGGCATCGACAACACTCAGATCCCCCACGTCCGCTACCGCTGTGTATGCATTACGGGCTTTCGCAACGAGTATACGGAATCTACCGTAATCAAGAGAAAGCTCTCAGGCTGCTCCGTTCAGTCCTCTATGCTTAAGGCGAAATACGGCTACGGAATCGAGAGAGTAAGAGCCAACGCTCACTCCTTTGACGTGTTTATCCCCGAGGAGGATATGAAGGCACAGGGTCTTTCCAAGAGATGCCTTTCCGACAGCAGAAGCTTTGAGATATGTGTTGAGAATATGCTGGAGCTTCTTGACGAAAGAACCGCAGCAGGAGCCGTTATCGGCAACGAGATCACCGAGATCTCCTGCTCCTACGCCGCAGACGACGAGCCCTGCACCTGCCGCAACTGTAACAAGGTTTACCGCGAGGAGGGCAATCAGCACTCCGGTCTCCTCTGCAGATTCGTAAATAAGGTACACGCTGAGATCATAAAGGAATATCCCGACATCCGCGTTATCGTAAACGCATACGGCAACTCCGCCGATCCCTCCAAGGGCTGGCACGATGCGCCCGGCAAGACCTCCCTTAACGAGGGTATAACCCTTCTCTACTGCTGGAACGGCTGTGCAAACCATATGCTTGGCAAGGAAGGTTGCTCCGATGCGGGCAACTCCCTGGGCGTTACAAACAAAAAGAGCGAGGCAGACTTCCTTGCATGGACTGAGAAATGCTCCGACATTTACGTTTGGTACTACCCCACCCACATCTACTATATGCTCTGCCCCGAGCCTAACTTCGATAACCTCTACAACGACTTCCAATGGTTTATCAATAACGGTGCAAACGGATTCTACGTTGTGGGAACTGACGGCGGTTCCTTCGAATCTATGGACGGTCAGCTCATCGCCGATATGATGTGGAACCCCGATATGACGAAGGAGGAATACGACCTCCGCACAGCCGAGTATCTCAAGGACAACTACGGCTACGGCTGGACATATATCAGAGAATATATGGATATGCTCATCGAGTGCGGCGACCTCAAGGGCTGCGTATTCAACGATTTCGAGCTTCCCTTCGACATCTACTCCAAGGACTATTTCAAGGATAATTACGATAAGATGTGCGACCTCTTCGATAAAGCAATGGAGGAAACCGACTCCGACGAGGAGCGCTACAACCTTGAAAAGCTCTCCGTTCATATGCACTTCCTCGGCCTCTCCGCCCTTTACGAGGACCGCTACGTTAACGGAACCGAGGCTCAGAGAGAGGCATACGCCGCTCAGTGGGAATGGACCTATAACTTTATCAACGATAACGATATGCCCCTTACGTACAGCACAAACGGCATCGATAGCCCATTTACCCTCGATATCAATCCTCTGAATCAGGCTTATCCCGATATCGGAGACGGCGAAAGATAATTAAAATAATTTATATATACGAAAGGAAACCACCATTATGATGAAAATCGGAACACATTACGCTTATTGGAACAATATGTGGGCTGCTGACTACATTGCACTTTGCCACAGAGCAAAGAAGTGCGGCCTCGACGTTCTCGAGGTAGGAGCAGGCGACCTTGTTACAATGAGCGACAGCCAGCTCGAGGAGCTCCGCACAACTGCAAAGGATCTCGGACTTGAGATTTCCGCAAACCTCGGCCCTCCCAAGGACAAGGACATCTGCTCAGCAGACCCGGCGATCCACGAGGCAGGCGTTAAGTTCCTCTGCGATATTCTTGACCAGATGGTTAAGATCGACTGTAAGATCCTCATCGGTGCCTGCTACAACCACTGGCCCTATGACTTCGTTGATCTCGACAAGGAGGCTCTCCTTGACCGCGCCGTTGCAGGTATGAAGATCGTTGGCGACCACGCTGACAAGCTCGGTCTCACAATCGCTCTCGAGATCCTTAACAGATTCGAGTCCTGCATGATCAACACTCTTGACGAGGGTATCGCATTCTGCGAGAGAGTAGGCAAGAAGTCCGTTAAGCTCCTTCTCGACACCTTCCATATGAACATCGAAGAGGTTGAGGATATTCCCACAGTTCTCCGCCGCGGCGGCGACTGGGTCGCTCACGTTCACGTTGGCGAGGCTAACCGTATGCTCCCCGGCACGGGTCATATGCCCTGGGCTGAGATCGGTAAGGCTCTGCGCGATATCGGCTACGATGCAAAGGTAGTTATGGAGCCCTTCCTTCTCACAGGCGGCGAGTCCGGTCCTGCTATCAAGGTATGGCGCGACCTCTCCGGCGGTGCTGACGCAGACAAGATGGATGCAATGATGACAGAATCCGTTGCATTCCTCAGAGCACACCTTAACGGCTGATTTCGCTCCGCTCTTATCGAAAGACCTTCGGTTTTCCGATAATTATTAATTGTATTAATAAACTTATTTTTCTTTTCACAAATCAACACTTAGAAAAGGAGATTACACCAATGGCTGAAATTATGACAATGGGTGAGATCATCGTCGAGATCATGCGCGGCGAGGTTGACAGCCCCCTTTATAAAGCAGGCATCTTCAAGGGTCCCTACCCCTCCGGTGCTCCTGCGATCTTTATCGACACAGTTGCCCGTCTCGGTCACAAGGCTGCCATCGTAGGCGGCGTTGGCGACGACGACTTCGGCAAGTGCCTCCTCGACAGACTTGAGGGCGACGGCGTTGACTGCTCCTCTGTCATCAAGAACGACCGTATCTCCACAGGATGCGCATTCGTTACATATTTTGCAAACGGCGACCGCAAGTTCATTTTCCACATCGGAAACACACCTGCAGTTCTTGCCCCCTCCCCCTCTGAGGACAAGCTTGAGGGCCTCAAGTATTTCCACATCATGGGCTGCTCCATGATGGCAGAGCTTTCCTTCGGCCGCAGAATCGTTGAAACAATGAAGGCGGCAAAGCAGAAGGGCGCTAAGGTATCCTTTGACCCTAACATCCGCCCCGAGCTTATGAAGGACCCCGAGTGCCTTGACCTCGTTAACGACGTTCTCGACAATACGTCAGTATTCATGCCCGGCAAGAGCGAGCTTCGTATGCTCTCCGGCAAGGAGGACATCGAGGAAGCAGTTCAGGAGCTCTTCGCTACAAAGCCTCTTCTCGAGCTTATCGTTCTCAAGAACGGCAAGAAGGGCTGTATCATCTACTCCAGAGAAGAGCGTATCGAGTTCGGCGTTTACGCCATCGAGCCCGTTGACGCAACGGGTGCCGGCGACAGCTTTGACGGCGCATTCCTTTGCGGACTTCTCGAGGGCAAGAGCCTTCTTGACGCAGCAAAGCTTGCAACAGCGGCAGCGAGCCTCAATACAGGTGCTTTCGGACCTATGGAGGGCGCGATCTCCGTTGAAAACTGCCAGAAGCTCATCGACGCTAACATTATGGAATAATTAAATAAACGAGGTACAGACCAATGTATGTAACAAGTAAAGAAATGATCTACGCTGCCCGCAAGGGTGGCTACGCAGTTCCTGCATTCAATGCAGAGAACCTTGAGATGGTTCAGGCTATCGTTGCGGCGGCTGAAAAGATGAAGTCTCCCGTTATGATCCAGACAACCCCCTCCACAGTTAAGTATCTCACACTTCGCCAGGCAGTTGCTATGGTAAAGGCTGAGGGCGAGGCTGCAAGCGTTCCCGTAGCGCTTCACCTTGACCACTGCGAGAGCTACGAGGACGTTATGGCTGCAGTTGATGCAGGTTATACATCCGTTATGATCGACGGCTCAAAGCTCCCCTACGAGGAGAACATCGCAGTTACAAAGAAGGTGGTTGAGGACGCTCACGCCAAGGGCATCACCGTTGAGGCTGAGCTTGGAACAGTCGGCGGTAAGGAGGACGGACACTCTGCTGATATCGCTTACACCGATCCCGACGAGGCTCTTGACTTCTTCTCAAGAACAGGCGTTGATATATTCGCAGTTGCTATCGGTACTGCACACGGCTTCTACAAGGGCGAGCCCAAGCTCAACTTCGAGCTTCTCGGAAAGCTTGCTGAAACTATCGAAGCTCCCCTGGTTCTTCACGGCGGTTCCGGTGTTCCCGATGAGATGATCCGCAAGACCATCGAGATGGGCATCAACAAAGTGAACTTCGCAACAGAGCTTCGCGCTGCAATGACTAAGGCTGTTCGCGAGTCTCTCGCTGATGAAGGCATCATTGACCCCAAGAAGTTTATGGGTAAGGGCCGCGAGGCTGTTATCGAGCTCTGCTGCCACAAGATCAAGCTCTGCGGATCCGACGGTAAGGCTGAATAATTCTAATAACAAATCTAAAGGCTGTTGCAATGCAACAGCCTTTTTGGTTTATATCCGGGATGTGAGCGGGGAACGGTCGCTCACCACTTTTTTTCGGGCTTTTTTCTTTAGTTTGTGCCGGAGATAAGTCTTGCAAGGTAGTTTGAATCTACTCCGTTGAATACTCCGTCACCGCTGAGGTCTCCTGCGAGAACCTGCTCCGCTGTAGGTGTTACGGTTCCTGCAATGATCCTCTTTGCAACGTTCATATCCATTGCATTGACCTCGCCGTCACCGTTTACGTCGCCGGGGGTGTAGTCGGGAGTGTCAGACCAGTCGGGGTCTGCCTCGCCGCATACCGTGCATCTGCCGTCCTCAAAGCTATGGCCGGGTGCCTTAACAGTCTCGGTATACTCATCTGAGCAGTAAACGCAGATATAAACGCTTACTCCGTCCTCGGTGCAGGTAGCCTCTGTGCTTTCAGGTGCGAGAACGTAATCGTGAGCGCATTCGCCCTTCTCAGCAGCCTCTACGGCGTTACCGAGCGCTATCCTTGTTTCGTAGTATGCCCCGTCGTCTGTGGAATACGTTACCATTCCCGTCGTCATTTTATCGATGATAGCCGCGGATGCGCCCTCTCTCTTTGCATCAAGCATTGAGAAGAGCTGATAGTCCTCGATACCGTCGCGCATAGCCTCAAGACGAAGACTTCCCACGGGGGTAGTAAGTCCGTACGCAGAGCCGGGGTAGATGAGGATGGACTCGCCGTGTGCGTTGGGATAGGAGCCGTTTGTTACGTTGTTGTTATAGGGGTCTGCACAGTCGCCGATCCAGAAGTTTGCGAAGTTGTAGAGGAAGCCCTCAACGCCGTTATCGTACTGCTGCCAGAAAAGAAGTCGCTGAGCTACGCCGTCTGTCTGCATATAGTAGTTGATATAGGGTGCTTCAACGTCCCAGGAGAGGAACCACCACACCTTATTACCGTCTGCCTTATACTCTGCCATTCTTTCCTTGAATGTACCGTAAACTGCGTCCCACTTTGCGTCCTGCATTACCTTTGCGCCGGGTGTGGAAAGCTCGGATGCATCGGTATAAGCAAAGGGCTTTGAGCAGAGGAGGTTTACGAAATCGTCATAGTAATCGATCTGGTCGATAACGGTGCCGTCACTGAGGGTATAATCGATATCTGCAAAATAGGTGCAGAGAAAGTTTATGGGCTTTGAGCTGTAGGAGGGCTGATTGTTAATGAAAGGTGTCATTTCATTATCGTACGCCGTCTTCAGTGTTTCAAGCTGATCGGGGCGGAGGGGGTCGAGAACGTTCTTATAGTCGTTCAACGCGCCTGCGAAGTAGTACATCTTATCGAAACGGTGAGCGTACTCCTCCTTGCCGAAGAGCTGACGGAGAACCCTTGCTCTCTGAGTGTAGTCGATCTTGATGCCGCTCATATCAGACTGGACCTGGAAGGAGTTGACGCGGGGATTATCAAGATATTCAATAACGCCAGCCTCGTGGAGCTGATAGGGGAGGTACATTGCGTTTACTCGGTTTTCGAGAAGATAATCGTAGTAATACTTGTAACGTGTTGCGTTGTCAAGTCCGTCGGATGCACAAACACCGTTGAGATAACCCTGAGCAAGGCCGATGCTCGTTGCGCACGCGGTTTCCTCGGAAAGAGCAAAATCCCATACGTAAACGAAGATCTTCGTCGTCTTTACAATATTGCCGTCTGCATTGAGGATGTTGAGATCAGAAGAATACCAGCCTGCCACCGCATCAATATCAGACGTGATCTTTACGAGAAAAGCCTGAGATTTGCCTGCAGTAAGGGAGAAGGGGCCGTGGGCTGCAAGGGGAGGGATAGCATCGGGAACCATACCGTAGTTATCACAGTCATGGTAAAGCTCGATGAATATCTCAGCGGAGAGAGTGTCGCCTGCCTCGTTCACAAAACCGGAAAGAGCGGCGGTCATTCCATCTCTCGCACCGTCGGCCGCGAGAACGAACTGAGCATTCTCAATCTCGTTCTTTGCCATATAAACGGAAAAGGTCTCCATTCCCGTGCTCTCGGTCACGTCGGGAGAGATCTTTTCGCTGGCATAATCAAACCAGAGAGAAATACCGCTGTCCTCGTTGGGGGCATCGATATGGACGTAGCTGTCGGAGGGGTCTTCGCTGACTGCGTTTGCGCCAAAAGCAAGGCAAGAGCAAAGAACGGTAACGACAGCAAGGATCAAAGCTATTATTTTCTTCATAACAAGCTCCTTTATTTTATTTCTTCTGTTTAAATTATATAAAATCCCCACCCCCTTGTCAACGATATTATCAGAAATCGCCGAATTCTTTAAACAATAAAACCAATTTCAAATTTCGGGTTTATCGGGTGGGACGGGGGGACGCAAAGAACTTTTTTGAAAAAAAGTTCTCTGCACTCTCAAAAAACTTTGAAAAGGGGATATATTAACAAACGTGTTTATCGTGAAGACGATATTGGTGTATTGTAGACCAACTATGAAAAGTCAAGCCGAAAAAAGGTCGATAAAAGAAGTGTTGGATTTGGTTAAAGAGAAGATAACGCGAACGAGT
>SVTD01000040.1 GCA_015063955.1 Oscillospiraceae bacterium
CTGTGATTATAATGCGTTGCCAAACCTCGAAACCCCTTTAGGGGTAAGGCCAGTACTTATCCCCTTTTAGGGGTGGAGCAAACCACCGGTTGAACCGGTGGTTTTGATTTGTTACATTTTGACCGTAACGGTATGCTTCTTTCCGTCGCGGGGATTGGGGATAATGCTTGTGCATTTTTCTCCGTCAAAGGTATACTCGGTATTTTCTGTGGGACGGGCAAAGCCTGCAGATTTTTCCACCGTAATATCGAACTCGGTTCCGTCAACGCGCACGACGTAGTTTGCGTGAAGCGTATCGAAAGGAAGAACGGGCTTGAGATCGATACCTCCGTCAACGTGGGAGATTCCGAGGAACTCGTACACGGTGAGGGAAAGCCAGCTTGCCGTACCTGAAAGCATAGGTCCGATATTTTCTCCCGTTTCGCTGTTATTATACTGTGTGCAGAAGCGGGGGTTACCCTTTGTGATATAGGGAGTTTTGAGAGTCTGATAAGGAAGCACGAGATCAAGCATCCAGAAGGCTGTTTTTGCAAATTCTGCTGCAAGCTCTTCGTCCTTTATCACCTTACAAGCCTTGAACATTGCGGCTGTTGCCATCATCGTTGCGTGCTTGAAAACCGCACCGTTTTCGCGGTCACCGCGGAAATAGTGATCCATTGCAGTAGTCTCGGAAACCTTATCAAGGTCACAGGGGGAGGTGAGGGTGAGACCTGCGGGAGTTCTGATATACTTATTTACGCTGTCAAGCATGATTCGCATCTGCTCTTCCGTTGCACAGCCTGCAAGAAGTGCCCACGAGAAGGAATTGAGCCAGTATGATCCGGGAAAATCGGGGTTGAGAGAGAGTCCGTCGCCGCCGGCACCCAGGTAGGTATAGCCCTTTTCGGGGTTATTGATAAGGCAACGGGCAAAGAAGTCGCCCTTCCAGGCGTGATCCTGAATATCCTCGCAAAGCTTTTCGCATTTTTCACGAAGCCACTTTGCCTCCTCCGTTCTTCCGGAGAGGTCGGCAAGCTCGGCCAGATTATCGTAAGCGATCTTGAGAAGGAATGCGTTCATAACGCTCTCGCAGTAGTGGCTCTCGAATCTCGCGCCCCACTTCTGGCCCTTCTCTGCTATCTGACGGCGGTAGAGCTCCATCTTTTCGGGAGCGCTGATAGAATCGTAATCGAGCTTTAAGCAGTCGTTCCAGTCAAGGTGGTCAAGGAGAGGAAGTCCGTGATCGCCCACGGAGATACATCCGGAATAGAAGACTGCAGCCATCATCGTATCAAAGATCGTTCGGGTCTTTCCCTCGCATCCTGCGATGGGAACCTCTTTATTGACAAAATCAACATCGCCCGTGAGCATTACGTATCTGTAGACTGCCTGCATGAGCCAAAGCTGGTCATCGCTTCCCGTACCCGCGCCGTCGCCGCTCCAGTAGAAGTTATGGTATGCGTAGCCGTCCTCAAATACGTTTTCAGCCCATCTTGAGATCATATCTCTCGCAAGGCCGGAATTACCCATCGCGGTCATATAGTACATAGAGGCGTACATATCCTGGATCTCACGGAAGCCTACCTTACGTCCGCCCTTGTTTGTCCACGCAAAGGCTCTGGTTACGAAGGACTGATACAGCACCTGGAAGGGAAGATTCTTTGAAATATAGGATGACATTCTTCTGTCATCGGAATTGAAGGTGATATAGGAGGAATAGCTTTCAACGAAATCAACCACGCTCTTATATGCTGCCGTGAGAGCGGCGGGATCGCGGTATTTTTCGATAAAGTTTCCTGCCTGACGGAGGAATTTATCCGTTACGTCGTCGTCGTGAGAGCAGATGCCTGCATAGGAATCGGCAATTGCGACCGCCCCTGCCCTTACTGTGACAGTCTTTGAAAGAGCGAAGAACGCTGCATCCTTTCTGTTCTGACGGCTGGTGAGTCTGCCGCCGTTTTCGGGATGATAAATATCTCCGCTACCCATAAATTCGCTGTAGTTTACGCAGTACTCGTCAAAATAGTCACCGTTTGCAAGTACAGTTGCAAAGCGGCGGCAATATCTGCCGTAGCGGGGATGGAGACGGGGGGAAACGCAAACGGCTCTGCCCTCCTCGTTTTTCACTACTGCAGACTCGTGAACGATATTTGCATAAACGATATCTCCGAAAATTCCGTCAGGGCCGAACACGGAAAGCATACCGGTAAACACGATACGGATATCGCGGTCGCGGTCGGTCAAGTTTTCGATCTCAACGCGCTGTGCCTCAACCGCTTCGGGCATATCGTGCTCGTGGGGAACGATGAAGATAGTTCTCGTGATCTTGAGGCCGCACTCCGTTTCGTATGTAATTACCGTTCTGTTCTGGAGATGACGGCACACTGCAGTCTTTACGTTCTCGTTTACGTTTGCAGAATAGAATATCTGCTTTCCGCCCTCGTAAAGATAGAACTGACGGTTTACGGGCTCGCCGTTTTCCTCCATACGCCACACGTATCTCGTTGCAAGGACCTGATTTTCGGCCTTTCCGCGGAAGGAGCCGCGGCCGAGGGAATCGAGAGCGGATTTGGGAGTTGTGAGAAGAGGATTCTCAAAGCCTACCCGGTTTCCAAGAAGAAGGTTTACGTCAAAATGGGGGCCTACGGGTACTGCCTTAAGATCGATTACGTGGGCTCCGTCCTCATCTATATCGCCGGCACTTATATCAAGGCGACGGTACATACAAAGAAGGGCCTCCTCGACCTCGGCGGGCACCTTTACCTCCCCGTCCTCGGTATAGTGTGTGATATGCTCCCCCTCAAAAACGAAAAGATGGCTCGTATTG
This sequence comes from Oscillospiraceae bacterium, assembly GCA_015063955.1. Taxonomy (GTDB): domain Bacteria; phylum Bacillota; class Clostridia; order Oscillospirales; family CAG-272; genus Avispirillum. The sequence continues at coordinate 2,807 of SVTD01000040.1, forward strand.
TTATTATCCCAAAGATAGTCCTCGAAAACGGGCTGGTTGAGGGCATAAAGGCAAACGGGCATATAATAAGGAAGTCCCGTTGCGGCTATTGCCTTCTTTCCGTCATAGGTGAGAAATTCGCTGTCGGTAAAGCCGCACAGCTTATCCTTGAACGCTCTTTCGATCACGTGAATGGGAATATTCTGCTTTTCTCTTGATTTTACGTTTACGTACATACTATACTCCTTTAATTGTCCACATCAAAAAGGTAATACATTGAATTTTCAAACTGTCTTGACCACATATTGATATATCTCTCAAGGGTCGATACGCCTGCAACGGTGTTTCTCACTGCCATAAAGGTTGCGGAGGGGATGGCGTTGTAGGTGCTTGCAAATGAATAGGAAAAATCAAACACGGGATTGGAGACCACGAGATCAAGCATTCTTATGGACTCGTTATCTCTGAGATAATAATAGGTGGCATTGGTAACGTATGCATCCTTCGTGTAGCCGTAGGTCACGATATTCATGCAGGCTATAACGTCGGCGGTCATTACGTAGTTGGGGGCTGTGGGAACGGCGCTGATAAAGAGAGCATCCTCATAGTTTGCAAGGGTCATATATTTTTCCTGCTCGCTATCGTATTTGGGCATAGGGAGCACACCCCAGTCAGTGGAGGATGCGGCAAGAGCTTCCATCGTATCAACACGGTCTATGAGGAACATGGTGCTTCCGCTCTTGAAGCTGTCTATTGCGGTAAGGGCGCTTCCGGAGGACTCAACTCCCAGCGTTGCCGCCTTTATCTTCTCAATTACCGAAAGGCATCTTTCGCTGCCGAGAGAAAGGCAGGGATAATATCCGAGGTTGCTTTCCGTCAGCTTTTCTCCTGCGCCGAAGTAGAAGAGGTCTGTAAGATAGGTTGAGGTATTCTGTGCGCCGTAGCCGAAACAGTCACCCTCGAGAGCGCCGCCCGCAGCAGCATACTGCGTGTACTTATCGAGAGTCCATTCGCCTCGGTCTACAAGGCCGTAGGGGGATTCAAGACCCGCTGCCTCAACCATTTTTTTGTTGAAGAATATGCATGAAAGGGAGTCTGCATCAAGGGATGCGGGGCCTGCAACGGCATAAACCGCATCTCCGCCGGTGCCTGCCGCAACTCCACTCTTATAGTAATAGCCCGTATCGGTCTCAAATTCGGGAAGGCTGTTGAGATTGAGGATAGCTCCTCCCTGAACGTATGCACCGATGTAGCTTTGGGGATACATTACTATATCTGCGTAATAGGATTCAGACTTAACGGCGGCTCTCAGCTCCTGGAGCAATACGGTCGCTTCGCGCTCATCACAGACAAGACTGATACCGAGATTTGATTCGATAGCCTCGTTTCTTTCAACAAGGTCCTCTGAAATGGTCTTTCCCGTAGTTTCATCGGGAAGGATAAGCGATTTTTTTGTTGTAACTATTCTTGCTACTGCACCGGCATAATTTGCGCCTGTAAGGTCCTTCATAAAGCGGTCCACGTCGCCGCTGTACTCACCCTTGACAACGTCAAGCTCCTCGGGAGCTGTTGTTTCCTCCTCGGGTGCTGTGGTCTCCTCCTCCGTTTCTGAGGGGATGTTGAAAATAAACACTCCGCATCCGCAGAGCAGCATATTACCAAAAAGCATAAGCGCACACAGCGCAAGGCTTATATATTTTTTCAGATTATTCATAATGATCCTTTCGAAAAAAAGATTCATAAAACAGGGTATACTCACATATATATTACTACACTCTGCCTGAAAAATCAATGATAACCGTTATTTTAAAACGTAATTCAGGCAATATCCGGTAGCGCTTCCATGGAAAAAACTGTTTGTTGAATAAGATATGAGACAATGTTAAAATAATATCCACGGGCATTATTGCATAATAATCCTGAAATGCCCGAGCGGCTACGGCCGCGGAAAGGAGTTCAGTTTGAAAAAACGAAAGCATATTAACACTTCCGGTGTAAGGATCCTTACAGTTATTATCTCCCTTGCACTTTGCCTTGGCTTTACTGTCAGCATTAAAGCGAATGACGGGGGACAGGCAGTAGGAGCAGTTGGCTACGCTATGGAAAGAGCCGGCGAGAGAAACGTTTCCGTATACGTTAACGGTCAGCGTTACGGCGGACGGGCCTTCCTTTCAGGCTCCGTCACCTACGTTGGCATCCGTGAGTTTTCCATGCATATGGGCGTTTCCAGCGTCAGCTGGAATTCCGAAAGAAAGACGGCTACCGTAAAATCGGACAGTCTTTCTCTCTCTGCAAGAAACGCCAACCTCTACATTACGGCAAACGGCAGATACTTATGGGCAGGAAGCGGCGTGATCATCAGAAACGGGACGATGTACGTTCCCCTCAGGACCCTTGCCAAGGCGTTCGGATGCAGCGTTTCCTGGAATGCCGCCGATTTCAGCGCATCCGTCACCGGAGGCGGCGCAATTGTAAGCGGAGACGGCTTTTACAACAGCGAAAGTCTTTACTGGCTCTCACGTATAATCCACGCAGAGGCGTCAGGCGAGTCTCTTCTCGGAAAGGTAGCCGTGGGTACCGTCGTTCTCAACAGAGTTGCAAGCCCTGAATTTCCGAATTCCATTCACGGTGTTATTTTTGACAAAAAGAACGGCGTTCAGTTCACTCCCGTGGCAAACGGCGCAATAAACTGTACCCCCTCCGAGGAAAGCGTTATTGCCGCAAAGCTCTGCCTTGACGGGGCAAGCATTTCCGATAAGGCTCTGTTTTTCATAAATGAAGCCCTGGCGCAAAGCTCGTGGGTCTCCGATAACAGACCCTTCCTCATAGCTGTAGGAAACCATAAGTTCTACGCCTGAGAACGGATAATCATCAAAAAGACCTTGCAGGACTTGCCTGCAAGGTCTTTTCTTTAGTGGTTACTGAACATTACGAGCTTATCCTTGTCATTGAGATCCACCTCGATCTCAGACTGGTCGCCCTTGAATATTACCATATTTCCGCCGGGCTTAACGTAGCCGAGAACAATTGTGGGATTCTGCTGTAATTCGGGAACGGAATCATCAACGGAGGAATTATAAACAGCCCTGACAAGCTTATCTGCCGTCGTCTTTGCGGGGATCTCGTTAAAGAATCTGCTTACTTTCTTTATGTAGACCTCCTTACTGTCATAGCCCTCTCCGTAGCCGTCGTCATAGGTGAGGATATCAATATAGAAGTCAAACAGAGCTTCCTTTTCGCCTATCTGAGTTATCATCTTACTGATATATCTGTTACTGATAACTACGTTGTTTACGCTGTAGCTGTTGACGATATCGTGGTGCTTCGGGTCTATGATCTCAACGATAAGGTCGATGCTTTCTACGTCAAAGTCGGGATCGGCTGCCTTTTTGGAATTGACGATGTCCTGCACGTATACAAGATTTGCAAGTGCGTTTGCATCGATATCCTCGTTGGGAGCTTCATCATCGGAAAGGATGAGCACGCTGGTGTCCTCCTCGTTTGCAGAAACGAAGTCATCGATGGTCTTACAGATAAGGTCCTTATCGTATATCTCCGCCGCAACCGTTCTGATAACGAAGGGATATTCCTTGTAATAGTTCATCTTCTCAAGATTCTTTTCATCATCGATAACGATGATCTTGAGAATGCTTTCATCGCTGTCACGAAGACCCCACTCGTTGCAGAAGGACACGAATCCGCGCATGATATCCCGGCATCTGCTGTTATGTCCGAGGATTATTATGTTCTTCTGCTCGATCCAGTAATCTCTGTTGAGAGAAACGCTGTAATCAGACTCCTCCACCGCACAGACCTTATCTATCTCCTTTTCCGAGGTGGTGGAATAATACATATAGGACTTGCCCTTTTCCTCCATTACCGTGAGAGGAAGGGCGTGCTTATGGGTCTTGAGATAATTCTTGATATATTCCTTCTCGTTCTCAACGGTACGCTCCTCCGTATAGAATGCCGCGCCCTTATTGGAAAGAAGGTCTCTGTATGCAAGGTTGAGCTCAGGCATAAGGGAGAACTGGGAAAGGAGATATCCCAGGATCTCGTTTACGTTTACAGGAACGATATTACACTTTCCGTCTACCTGCTTTGCCTCGATGATCTTATCAACAAGCTCCGCAGTCCAGTTGTCGGTCACCTCAACGATGATCTTCTGATTATCATCGGAATAATCGGAGGAGGTAATATCTGCAACCTGCATAAGAGTTTTAACGGTCTGAGAATTTCCGCGTCCTTTGGCGCTGATCTTATCGCGTTGCTCATACTTGCAGATGCTGTTATTGATATCGTTTCCGAGAATAACGATCATCCTTGCCTTATCAAGAGAAACGTCCATAAGCTGCTTGGAAGAAAAAACATCTCCCTCACGAACAATAACGATAACGTTTTTCCTGAAGCCGTGGCGCATCATATAAAGCCTTCTTACGATACGGTTTCTGCTCTTACAGCCCTTCAGTATCTCGGCGTTCTCCTTTGCCACGGTATCCGCTATACGCTCGTTTATCTCCTTTTCGATCTCGCTCTTTCTTGAGTTTACGAGAACCACCACCTTCTGCTTCGTATCGCAGTACATAAGGTCGTTGACGATCTCAGAGGCGCGGGTGTTCCAGTTGAGGATAACGGCGTGATTGGATATTTTCAGCTTTCTTGCGCCGGTATTGGCGTTTTCGATAAAGTTGGAAATATAGTTCGTAATATAACCGATAACGGCGCCCGTGAAGGATACCATACCGATAAATACTATAATGAGGCAGACAATTACGATAGCCACTTTTGCAGTGCCGATATCCGACACCACGAACTGGATACAGCCTGCATCAAGGATCATTGTCACGGTGCAGAAGGCTGCCTCAAGAAAGCTCATTTTTTCCGTTCCGCTGAGGGAAAAATTGCTGATAACCAGCGCGGAAAGAAGGAAGAACAGGATATTAAACAACAGTATCACCGCAAGGACCATACGTCCCGGGTTCTTTACAAGCAATACGTTAAGCCATTCTTTAAATTTTCTCATTAAAGGCATTTTCCTTTCATTTTGAGTAAATATATAAGAATTATACAATATATGCAAAGATTTGTCAACGAAATAAAACGAACGGCTGCAATTCTTCTGTCGAAGAAAAACGACAGAAGGAGCCTTCTGTCGTTTTATGCCACAGACGTTATATCAGACTAAATCTTTTCATTACATTCACAAGGCGTTCGGCGCGCATTTTCAAGAAGGAATGGTCGATGCTGCCTAATTTTTTATACCAGAGTATCTCTGAATACAGTGCGTACAGCTCGGTTTTTACATCACAGTATTTCGAGGTCTTTACCTTACTTTTGTACAGCTCGTACAGCAAAAGCTCCCCTCCGTAGCCCACAGAAAGGGCGAAAAGCTCGTATTCCGGATCTGCCCACATTATATTGAACGGATCCACTACTGAAAGTAGCTCAGCTTTTTCGGCATCGATTATAAAATTAGGCATCCAATAATCGCCGTGGATAAGTGTTGGCAAAAAATCCTCTTCTCCAAATATAACGTCAAAAGTACCGTAGGACTTCTCCACCGCCTCAAGGACGAACGGCTCAAGCTCCCCTTTTGAATGCTTCATTCTTGAAAACACAAGTATTTCATCTGCAAAGCCTTTATAATAATCCGTCCATTTATCGTATACGGCGTTATCGTATGGACCGAATCTCGAGCCTTTAACCTTATGGATAAGGATAAGATTATCAACGATGCTTTCACGAAGTTTTTCTTTATCGGATATATCCTTAACAGCCTCGCTCGCACCGCCGATGCCGTTAATATACTCCATAGCGATCATACCGTATCCGTCTTCTACGTCAAAATAGTAGACCCTCGGTATCTTGCTTTCGGTTTTTTCTTTGAGAAAAGAAAGCATTTTGTATTCATCCTCCATAAGAGAGGCGTGAGCGCTGAGCTTGACGGCAAATACTTTTGAATCTTCAAGCTCCACACGAAAAACCGAGCCGCTTGCTCCGTTTCCAAGGGGAGAAATATCTTTTACCGAAGAATTGAGGTTCTTTGATATTGACTTACTTATAAGCTTATATACATCCATCGGAATACTCCTCTTAGTTATTCTATCCTATTGTATCACACAGTGCACATAATGTCAAAAAATCAAGAATAAATCTTTTCTCATATACTTGACAAAAGCACGGTTGCACTATATAATAACAGTTGTTCACGGAAGCATAGCTCAGCTGGTTAGAGTACTTGCTTGACATGCAAGGGGTCACTGGTTCGATTCCAGTTGTTTCCACCACATAAATAAAACCGACCCCCGTGGTCGGTTTTATTTATGCGATCAAATTTTACGGATCGAAGCACGCATGCTTGCAGGCTGGTTTTTCGCTTTGCTATCTATAAATTCATATGAAAAGAAAAAGCACCTTTTCTCCGGAGCATGGTGAAAAGGTGTTTGTTTCTATTGACTTACGCCATCTTGTTGATAGCAACTGTGAACTGGCTCTTCTTGTGAGCAGCTGCGTTCTTGTGAATGATATTGCGCTTAACAGCCTTATCAACAATTACAACTGCGGGCTTGTAAGCCTCCATAGCAACTGCCTTGTCGCCGCTTTCAACTGCTGCGTAGAACTTCTTGATGATAGTCTTCATCTGGCTCTTGAACATCTTGTTTCTAAGAGTCTTTGTAGCAGTAACTTTTACACGCTTCTTTGCACTTTTAATATTAGGCATCTTTCTGTCCTCCTGATTAAAATCAAAGCGTCACTTTAGCCTGAGAGGGTGCCTCAGTGAACAATCTCATACAGTTAGTAATCATACCACAAACCTTTTGCGATTGCAAGTGTTTTTTCAAAATATTTCAAGTTTTTTTGCAGTTTTTTCAAGTACGCTTTTTTTGAGAGAATTTATCTGTTTCTTTCTTTAATTATAATAGCAAAAACGGTTGTAAATTACAAGCTTTTGTGTTAGAATATTATGAATTATAATTTTTTGAACATCGAGCGCTATGCGCTCTATCATATATTCCCGAAAGGCACTCAAATGAAGTATTTTGTTCTTATTCCCGACGGTATGGCTGACCGTCCCATCCCCGCTCTCGGCAACGTTACCCCCATGATGGCTGCAAAGAAGCCCAATATGGATGCTCTTTGCGCTCGCTCCCTTTGCGGTATCTCTCTTAACGTACCTGCAACTATGGTACCTGAAAGCGATACGGCAAATCTTGCCATCCTTTCATATAATCCCCTGGTCTACTCAAAGGGCCGCTCTCCCCTTGAGGCTATGAGCATGGGTCTCACTATGGCTGACGACGATACCGCCATCCGCTGCAACGTAGTTACTCTTTCGGAAGAAGAGGAATGCTACGAGGACCGCATTATGCTTGACCACTCAGCAGACGAGATCACGACTGCTGAGGCTGACGAGCTTATCAAGGCTCTTAATGAAGGTCTTGCAGACGATATAAAGCATCTTTACACAGGCGTTTCCTACCGTCACTGTCTGCTTTGGAAGAACGCAGACTCCAAATATCCCTTTGACCGCCCCCACGACATTATCGGTCAGCGCATCGGTGAGTATCTTCCCAAAGAAGAAAACGGCGGTGCTGAATTCCTTGAATTCCAGAAGAAAGGCTATGAGATACTCAAGAACCACCCCGTAAACCTTGCAAGAAAGGCTCGCGGCCTTCGCCCCGCAAACTCCCCCTGGCTCTGGAGCCCGGGAACCAAGCCCGCTCTTCCCTCCTTCCTTGACAAATGGGGAAAGCGCGGTGCCATCATCTCTGCAGTTGACCTTATAAAGGGTATCGGTATCTGCGCAGGTATGGACGTTATCGACGTTGAGGGCGCTACGGGCAACTGCCATACGAATTACGTCGGCAAGGCTGACGCCGCCATCAACTGCTTTAAGGACGGCTGTGACTTCGTTTACGTTCACGTTGAGGGTCCCGACGAATGCGGACACCGCGGCGAGATCGAAAACAAGGTAATGTCCATTGAAAAGATCGATTCTCTTATTCTCGGTCCCGTTTACGATTATCTCAAGGAAAGCGGCGAGGATTTCAAAATAATGGTCCTTCCCGACCATCCCACACCCATTGAGATCAGAACTCATTCCTCAGAGCACGTTCCCTTCTTCATCTACGACAGTAAAAAGGATGCAGAGGGTCCCGCAACATATAACGAGGACACCTCAAGAGAGACAGGCGTTACCGTTGATGACGGAAGCACTCTTCTTGATATTATGTTTTTGGGCTGAGCATTGACTGTTCACCCTACGGAAAGGATTGAACCCGATGAGCCACTCTATGGGAAACGATAAGATCTACGAGGAGCTGAGAGGCTACTTCCCTCCCGAATACGATCTTACCCCCGAAGAACTTGAAAAAGAAATTGAACTTGAAAATAAAAAGCGAGAGATAGCTCTCGGAATGATGCGCGTTAATATCACGGGCAATACCGATGAAGTACCCGTAAATAAAACGCCCCGTTCCGCAATCTCCGCAATGCATACGGACAGAGATATCCCCGTTCTCACAAAGGAGAAAAAGGATGCGCCTGCCCCTGCGGCCTTTGAGACCGTACTCACTAAGGCTGAGGATTACGAGGATGACGATGACGCCATCTTCCTCCCCGACGAGGAGCCGATGTCTTCATACGATACTGACGAGCTTCTTGAGATACCCGTTGCAGACGACGTTACCGACAACGAGCTGTTCAGCGGATTTGCTCCTCTCAACGAGCTTTTCGACGAGATGGAGGACAGCTCTGTCTACGAGTCCGGTCTTGAGGAGGAAAAGGAAGAGGGAAAGGAAAGCACCAGAGAAAAGATCAACTGGTTCTTCGATTTTCTCGAGGTCTTTGCCATCTGCATAACCTGCATCATCGTTGTTTTTGCCGTATTCTTCCGCCTTACGAAGGTTCAGGGAGAATCTATGGAGGATACCCTTTACGAAAACCAGTATCTTGTAGTTTCAGATTTTCTTTACGAGCCTCAATGCGGAGATATCGTCGTTCTCCAGAACACCTCCCTTGCAAATCCTCAGCTGAGAGAGCCCCTTGTAAAGCGAGTTATCGCCGTTGGCGGTCAGTCTGTGGACATTGCCGCAAACGGTATGGTTACCGTTACTGACGCAGACGGAAACGCAGAAGTACTTGACCAGAGCTACATCAAAAGAGAGCCCTATGCCGACGATGTGGGACATTACAACGTTCCCGAGGGATACGTTTTCGTTATGGGAGACAACAGAAATCATTCCACTGACAGCCGCAGTCCCCTTGTGGGCATAGTGGACGAAAGATGTATCTTCGGCAAGGCTTATATGCGTATCCTCCCCTTTGCGGACTTTACATTTTTTAAAAACCCCTACAACGACTAACTGAGGTGGACTATGCCCTCTAATCAGATACAATGGTTTCCCGGCCATATGGCCAAGACCCGCAGACTGATTGCGGAAAATATTAAAAACGTTGATATCGTCATCGAGCTTCTCGATGCGAGAATTCCAAGCAGCTCCAAAAACCCCGAGATCGCAACTCTTTGCGAATCCCGCCCTACCCTTACCCTTCTTAACAAGGCGTCTCTTGCAGATCCCTCCGTCACAAAGGCGTGGGTTGCTGCATATAAAGAAAAAGGAAAGTTTGCTCTCCCCATCGACTGTATTACGGGCGAAAATCTTAATAAGATCGGTGACGCAGTAAAGTCCATACTTGCCGATAAGGTAAAAAAATTCGAGGAAAAGGGTATGACCGGCAGAAAGCTCAAGGCTATGATCGTCGGCATCCCAAACGTTGGAAAATCCTCCCTCGTTAACAAGCTTTCCGGTCAGAAGAAGGCTAAGGTTGAAAACCGCCCCGGCGTTACCCTCGACAAGCAGTGGGTAACCACCAATCAGGGCTTTGACCTTCTGGATATGCCCGGCGTTCTCTGGCCTAAGTTTGAGGACGTTCTTACGGGTGAAAACCTTGCGGCAACCGGAGCTATCAAGGATCAGATCCTTGATACCGAGGAGCTTGGAATGATCCTTGCAAAAAGGCTTTTCGATCTTTATCCTACTGAGTTCTGCGCCCGCTACAAGCTTGCAGCCGACGACGTGTGCGACCTTGACTCCTACGATCTTCTCTCTGCCGTCGGCAAAAAGCGGGGCTTCCTTGTAAGCGGAGGAGATATAAACACGGAGAGGACCGCTCTTATGCTTCTTGAGGAATTCAGAAGCGCAAAGATCGGCAGACTCTCTCTAGAAAGGCCTGAGCTTGAAAATTAAGCCTGCAAAAGCCGTAGGTTTATCTTACCAAAGCCCATTTGTGCCTTTCGTTGCAAGCGGCAACGAATTCTAAGAAAGGAATAGTCTTACCAGTGTTAGATTACACCTTTGACGATCAGTTCAAGGTCGACGGAATAAAATACGTTTGCGGAACGGACGAGGCGGGCCGCGGTCCTCTTGCGGGACCGGTTGTTGCCGCCGCCTGCATCCTTCCCGACGGTATCCTCATCCCCGGTCTTGACGACTCTAAAAAGCTTACCGAAAAAAAGCGTGAAAAGCTTTACGACGAGATATGTGAAAAAGCACTCGCCTACTGTATTGCCCTCTCGACTCCCGAGGAGATCGACGAGATAAACATTCTTGAGGCAAGCCTCCAGGCTATGCGCCGCTCCATTGCGGGACTTTCCATACAGCCCGATTTCGTTCTTGTCGACGGAAACATAGACCGCGGATTTCTTCAGCCTGCAAGGGCTGTTATCGGCGGAGACGCTACCAGCCAGTCCATTGCGGCAGCTTCTATTCTTGCAAAGGTCACCAGAGACCGTATGTGTGAGGAGCTTGACGCCCGGTACCCTCAGTACGGCTTTAAAAAGCACAAGGGCTACCCCACGAAGGCACACAAGCTTGCGGTTTACGTTCACGGCCCCTGCCCTGAGCACCGACGCTCCTTCCTCTCCTTCCTCGAAAGGGACCGCGAAAAGCTTGAAAGGTGGCTAACGGAGGAGGCTGAAAAGAATGGACAGTAAGGGCTTTGGCAAGCGGGGCGAGGACAGCGCATCCTCCTTCCTTTGCGGAAAGGGCTTTACCGTTATCGGCCGCAACGTCAGGATGAATCATCTGGAAACTGACATCATTGCAAAAAACGATACTCATATCGTTTTCTGCGAGGTGAAGACCAGAAGCGAGTATCCCGGAGTTCAACATCGCTACGGTAGACCTGCCGCCGCAGTCGACCTTCTCAAGCAGAAAAAGCTTATTGCCGCAGCAGAGGAATACCTGCGAAGAAACAGGGCAGAAACCCAAGGGCTTCAGCCCCGTATCGACGTTATCGAGGTCTACGTTCAGCCCGGCAGCGAAAAATACAAGGTTTTAAAGATAGTACATATGGAAAACGCGGTTCGCCGCTCATAATTATGAAGCTCTTTGATCTTCACTGCGATACCCCTTACGAGCTTTCAAAGAAAAAGCAGAAGCTGAAAAGCAACGATCTGCACGTTTCTCTTGAAAAGGCTGAAATCTTTGACAAATACATTCAGTGCGCCGCAGTCTGGTCCGATTCCGAAAAATCAGACTCCGAATGTCTTGAATCATTTTGCGGTGCCTCCGCCTATTTTGAAAAGGAAGCGGGCGGATATATAGAAACTGCAAGGGAGCTTGAAGGCTCCCAAAGATACGGCTTTATTCTTACCGTTGAGGATTCCCGTCTTCTTTGCGGCGACCTCTCAAGTCTTCGTCTCCTTTATGAAAGGGGAGCTCGGGCGATGACCCTTTTATGGGGCGGTAAAAGCTCCGTCGGAAGCGCCTGGAACGCCCATGGCTCACTTACCGATTTCGGCAAGGAGGTTCTTGAGGGCTGCTTCGATATCGGCATTGTTCCCGACCTTTCACACGCCAACGACACCGTCATCTCCTACGCACTGGAACGTGCAGAGCAGAGAAAAAAGCCCGTTATCGCCACCCATTCAAATTCAAGAAGCATCTGCCCGCATATGCGAAACCTTACGGATGAAAATGCTGTGAGGATAGCCGCAGGCGGCGGAATTATAGGAATTTCCCTTTTTCCTCCTCATCTCAGGGGAGAAACGGCTGAAATTTCCGATATAATCAGTCATATAGACCACTACATAAGCATCCTCGGCACGGAATCTGTCTGCCTCGGGTGCGATCTTGACGGGATCGGGTCCACTCCCGAGGGTATCTCCCACATCGGAGACCTTGCCCGTCTTTACGATGCCCTCTCTAAAAGCCACGGCTCCTATATCTGCGAGAGAGTATTCTATAACAACGCTTACATATTTTTTATAAATAATCTACCCCAAGGAAGAACCTAAAATGAAGTACATAAGCACAAGAGACGTGTCCGCCACTCCCGTCGGCGTTACAAGCGCCGAGGCAATCAAGAAGGGCCTTGCACCCGACCGCGGACTTTATATGCCCACAGAGATCCCTGCACTTTCTATGGCAGATCTCGAAAAGCTCGCCGCTCTCCCCTATGAAAAGAGAGCCTGCGAGATCCTTTCCATGTTTCTCACCGATTACGATCGCGAAAAGCTCCTCGCTGACTGCAGCGAAGCTTACTCCGACGCACGCTTCCCCGGCGGTGCCGCTCCCCTCGTTCACATCGGCGACAGCATCTACTCTCTCGAGCTCTGGCACGGTCCCACCTGCGCTTTTAAGGATATGGCGCTCCAGATCATGCCCCGCCTCCTCTCCTCTGCTCTCAAGATGACCGGAGAGGAAAAGAAGGCTCACATCCTCGTTGCCACAAGCGGCGACACAGGTAAGGCCGCTCTCGAGGGCTACCGCGACGTTGAAGGCATTGATATTACAGTTTACTTCCCCGTTGACGGTGTCAGCACAATGCAGAAGATGCAGATGACCACTCAGGCAGGCGACAACGTTAACGTTATGGCAGTTTACGGAAACTTTGACGACGCTCAGAACGGCGTTAAGGCGATCTTTGCAGACAGCGAGCTTGCAAAGAAGGCAGAAGAGAACGGCTTCTTCTTCTCCAGTGCAAACTCCATCAACTGGGGCAGACTTGCACCTCAGATCGTATACTACGTTTCCGCTTACTGCGACCTTCTCAATGACGGTAGAATTGCCTGCGGTGATAAGATCAACGTATGCGTTCCCACAGGTAACTTCGGTAACATCTTTGCCGCTTACATAGCAAAGACTATGGGACTTCCCATTGATAAGATGATCTGCGCATCCAACGCAAACTGCGTTCTCACAGACTTTATCCGCACAGGTCTCTACGACAGACAGAGAGTTTTCCACAAGACTATGTCTCCCTCCATGGATATTCTCATTTCCTCGAACCTTGAGCGTCTTCTCTTCCTTCTCGGCGGCGCTGAAACTACTGCCGACTGTATGAGAAAGCTCACGGATGAGGGCAAGTATCAGGCACCCGATGCTCTTATGGAAAGAGTGCGCGAGACGTTCTACGGCTACTCCTGTGATGAGGCGGAAACTGCCGCAACCATCCTTGCAACCTACAAGGAGCGCAACTATCTTGCAGACCCCCACACCTGCGTTGCCCTCGGCTGTCTTGAAAAGTACCGCCGCGACACAGGCGACTGCACTCCCTGCGTTGTTGCTTCCACCGCAAGCCCTTACAAGTTCTCACAGGACGTTTGCGCGTCTCTCGGAACTCCTTGCGAGTCAGACGAGCCCGCCGTTATTCTTGATACCCTTGAAAAGCTGACGGGAACTGTTGCTCCCGCACCTCTTAAGGCAACTCTCACAATGCCCGTACGCTTTACCGAGGTATGCGAGCCCGCTGATATGGCCGAGTGCATCTTCAGATAAAATAAGGAGGCAAAATGTCCCTCTTTTCCATTGCCGATCTGCACCTTTCCCTTACTACGGACAAGCCTATGGATAAGTTCGGCTCCCGCTGGCAGGGCTATACTGAAAAGCTCGAAAAGCGCTGGCGCGCCGTCGTTGGCGACGATGACACCGTCATCGTTCCCGGTGATATCTCCTGGGGCATCGACCTTAACGAGGCTCTTGCAGATCTCAGATTTCTCGATTCTCTTCCCGGAAAAAAGATCATAGGTAAGGGGAACCACGACTACTGGTGGTCAACCGTTACAAAAATGAAGGCTTTCTTTTCGGAAAACGGTATTACCTCCATCGATTTTCTCTACAACAACGCCCACGATACCCCGGACGCCATTATTGCAGGGACACGTGGCTGGTACGTTGAGGAGAAGCTTCAGGTGACGGAGAATGCAGACTACGACAAGATCGTTGCCCGTGAAAACGCCCGTCTTGAAATGAGCCTCAGGGAGGCTGAAAAGCTGAGAGGAGACTCAGGCAAGCCCATACTTGTCTATTTCCATTTTCCTCCCGTATTCAAAAGCTTTCGCTGCAACGAGTTTATCGCGACAATGAAGAAATACGGTATCAAAAACTGCTATTTCGGTCACATACATTCAAACTATCTGATCCCCAGAACTGTAGAAACAGACGGGATAATGATGACTATTATTTCTGCTGATTATCTGGATTTCGTTCCTATGATCACATTTCCCTCGGATTATTGATAGCTTTTAATCAAAAAACCCAAAATTTGCCGTCTTGCATAAATTTTTCCGAAAAAATTGTTGACTTTTCACGGCAATATCGGTATTATATATAGAGGCAATTTTACTCTGTTAATATAACTTAAGGAGATATATAAAAATGAGTCTTATTTCTGTTAACAAGAAAGAAACAAATCTTTATGAGCTTAAGATCGGTATCGATGCTGAGAAGTTCGCTGCTGCTGTAAACCGCGTTTACAAGAAGCAGGCTAAGAACATCACAGTTCCCGGCTTCAGAAAGGGCAAAGCTCCCCGCTCCATCATCGAGAAGATGTACGGCAAGGGCGTTTTCTATGAGGACGCTATCAACGACCTTATTCCCGAGGTTTACACCGAGGCACTCAAGGAGTCCGCACTCGACGTAGTAAGCCAGCCTGAATTCGACATCGAGTCTGTAGACGAGAACGGCGTTGTTCTTCTCGCAGACGTATACGTAAAGCCTGAGGCAAGCATCGAAGGCTACAAGGGTATCGAGGTAACTAAGGATACTATCAGAGTTACCGCAAACGAGATCCGCGCTGAGATCGACCGCGTTCGCGAGCGTAACTCCAGAATGATCGACGTTACAGACCGCGCAGCACAGACAGGCGATACTGCAAACATCAACTACGAGGGCTTTGTTGACGGCGTAGCATTCGACGGCGGCAAGGCTGAAGGCGCTGACCTTATTCTCGGCTCCGGCCAGTTTATCCCCGGCTTTGAGGATCAGATCGTTGGCCACAACATCGGCGACGAGTTCGACGTAAACGTTAAGTTCCCTGCTGAGTACCATGCAGCTGAGCTTGCTGACAAGGATGCTGTCTTCAAGTGCCGTCTTAACGGACTCAAGCTCAAGGAGCTTCCCGAGCTTGACGACGAGTTTGCACGCGACGTTTCCGATTTCGATACTCTCACTGAATATGAAGCTGACGTTAAGGCAAAAATCAGAGAGAAGAAGGAAGCTGAGGCTGAGCGCGCTGTTGAGGATCAGCTTATCGACGCTATCATCGAGAAGCTTGACTGCGATATTCCCGAGGCTATGTACGTAAACGAGACTGAGAACTTCGTTCGCGATTACGACACAAGACTCCGTATGCAGGGTCTCGACCTTAAGACATACTTCCAGTACACAGGTATGGATCTCGACGCTCTCCGCACTCAGATGCGTCCCCAGGCTGAGAAGCAGGTAAAGACACGTCTTGCACTTGAGAAGATCGCTGCCCTTGAGAACATCGAGGTTTCCGACGATGAGATCGAGGCTGAGTACACACGTCTCTCCGAGGCTTACGGCATGGAGGTTGACAAGATCCGCGAGTCTGTCGAGGCTGCTGATCTTGCAGAGGACATCAAGGTTAAGAAGGCTGTTGACCTTATCAAGGCTGAGGCTGTTGTTGTTAAGAAGTCTGCAAAGAAGGCTGCTAAGAAGGCTGACGATGCAGAGGCTCCTGCAACTGAAGAATAATTTTATACTTACCGATTACCGCTGCCGATTGGCAGCGGTGATTGTGATTATTGACACTTTTTAACGTTTTTTTGACAATCTATTACATTATAAGAAAGGATACACACAATTATGGCACTTGTACCTACCGTCATTGAACAGACCAGCCGCGGCGAGCGCGCTTATGACATTTATTCCCGTCTTCTCAACGACCGTATAGTTTTCCTCGCAGACGAGGTAAACGACGTAACTGCTTCCCTCGTGGTTGCCCAGCTTCTCTTCCTTGAAGCTCAGGATCCCGATAAGGATATCTGCCTCTAT
>SVTD01000041.1 GCA_015063955.1 Oscillospiraceae bacterium
CGATCAACTGTGTGATTTTGCTCTCAAATTAAATACTCGTCCTCGCAAATGCCTTGGTTGGAAATCTCCTCTTGAACTTTTTTCCGGCGTTTTGTTGCACTTGACTTGACAATTCAAGTCAAAAAAGTTCTTTGCGTCATCCCCAGTCCCCTCCCCGATAAACCCGAATTTGATGAATAAAGGAAAGGCTATGCCGAGCATCACTGATGCGGGAGCACAGCCTTTTTGTTAATTGTTTTTAATGTCATCGGGAACTTTTATTTCGCCGTCTGTTGCTTCAAATTCCTTTATACATTTACGGATCAGATGAAGTATCTGTCCGTTTATGCTTCTTCCGTCATATTTTGCTATATAACGAAGCTTATAGTGAAGCTCGGGGTCTACTTCAATACCAAAATGTTTATTGTTTTTATTTCTCATAATATCCCACCATAATCTTGATTTAAGTATATTTTAAGATTAGATTATGGTATAATGTTGTGAGTATACTTATATTAAGTATACCAAATTAAGGGGGGGATGATTATGAGAATAGCAATAATAGGCTCAAGAGGTCTGACTGTTGATAATATCGGGGAGTATATACCAAAAGAAGCGACGGAAATAGTATCCGGTGGGGCAAGAGGGATCGATCGGTGTGCAAGAGAATATGCAATTAAGCACGGCTTGATCCTGACCGAGCTTTTGCCCGATTACAAAAAATACAAAAAGGGAGCGCCTCTGAAAAGAAATTTGCAGATCATAGACCGTGCAGATAAGGTCATTGCATTTTGGGACGGCAGATCAAAGGGGAACCGGGTTCGTCATAGATAATTGCAGGAAAAGAAATAAGGAAATTAAAGTGATCGTAATAAGAATATAGCAAAAAAATGGCTACGGAAAATTTCAGAAAATTTCCATAGCCATTCTTTATCAAATAAGATCTGCGATGTCAAGGACGAGGCGTTCTGTTCCTGCCCAACCGATGCAGGGGTCGGTGATGGATTTTCCGTAGATTCCCTCGCCGATCTTCTGTGAGCCGTCCTCGATATAGGATTCGATCATAAAGCCCTTGGTCATCTTCTTGATATCATCGGAGTGACGGCAGGCGTGAAGAACCTCCTTTGCGATTCGGGGCTGCTCGCCGTACTTCTTTGCAGAATTTGAATGGTTCGTATCAACAACGAGGGCTACGTTCTCAAGACCCTTCTTGCAGTAGGCTGTATAAAGATGCTCGAGATCCTCAAAATGATAGTTGGGGATAGCCTCGCCGTGGCGGTTTACGTATCCTCTCATTATTGCGTGTGCAAGGGGATTACCCGTGGTGTCTACCTCCCAGCCGCGGTAGATAAAGGTATGGGGATGCTGTGCCGCCATAATGGAATTGAGCATTACGGAAATATCGCCGCTGGTGGGGTTTTTCATACCTACGGGGATATCGATACCGCTGGAGGTGAGTCGGTGCTCCTGATTCTCTACGCTTCTCGCGCCGATCGCAACGTAGGAGAGAAGGTCGGAAAGATAACGGTAGTTATCGGGGTAAAGCATTTCGTCTGCTGTTGAGAGTCCCGTTTCTGCAAGAACTGCAGTGTGCAGTCTTCTGATGGCGATGATACCGCCGATCATATCGGACTCCTTTTCGGGGTCGGGCTGATGAACGAGGCCCTTATATCCGTCGCCCGTTGTGCGGGGCTTATTCGTATAAACACGGGGGATGAGCACAAGCTTATCTGCTACCTTTTCCTGAAGGCGGGCAAGGCGGGTGCAATAATCGAGAACTGCGTCCTCACGGTCTGCGGAGCAGGGGCCGATAACGAGAACCATCTTATCGCTTTTGCCTGTAAAAATATCCGCAATTTCAAGGTCGCGAGCTGCCTTTACCTTTGCAAGCCCATCTGTGAGGGGGTACTGCTCCTTGATCTCCATAGGAACGGGGAGCTTTCTTTTGAAGTTCATATTCTTCAAGGGGGGTCATCTTCTTTCTTTAGGGGATTAAATATGCTCTATTTTAGCACTACAAGAGTACTAAAACAATACTTTTTCAGAAAAAATGTATGCATAAATACACATATTTTTCTATAATTATCCATTTTCGCCCGAGCGAAAATGTACCTGTTCTCTTCTCTTTTCTCTCTTATCTCTTCACTCTCTGATCTGTCCGTTACCGCTTATGATATATTTATCCGTGGTCAGGGCAGAAAGACCCATGGGGCCTCTTGCGTGAAGCTTCTGAGTAGAGATGCCTACCTCGGCACCGAAGCCGAACTGTCCGCCGTCTGTAAAGCGGGTGGATGCATTAACGTACACGCACGCAGCGTCTACCATGGTGCAGAAAAGCTCTGCGCTTCTTCTGGATTCCGTGATTATCGCCTCGCTGTGACCTGTTCCGTAGCGGTTGATATGGCTGACAGCGCAATTCTCGCAGGCAACCACCTTAACGGCGCAGATAAGATCGTTATATTCACGCTCCCAGTCATCTTCGGTGGCAGGTGTACATTCGATTATCTCACGCGTCTTCTCGCAGCCTCTTATCTCAACGCCGTCGCAGTCGAATATCTCCTTCAGACGGGGGAGGAAATCAGCCGCCACGTCACCGTTCACAAGGACGGTCTCAATAGCGTTGCACACGGAGGGGCGGGACACCTTTGCGTTTCTTATTACGGAAAGGGCAAGATCGAAATCTGCATCGGAATGAACGTAGATATGGCAGTTACCGGCACCCGTTTCGATTACGGGAACGGAGGAATTTTCGGTTACGCTCTTGATAAGTCCCTTACCGCCGCGGGGGATGAGCACGTCCACAAGTCCTCTCATCTGCATAAGGGCGTTTGCACCCTCGCGCTCCGTAAAGGGGATAAGGCATACCGCATCCCCGGGAAGGCCTGCCTCGGCGAGAGCCTTCTTTGCAAGAGCCTCGATGGTAAGATTTGTATTTATACATTCGCGTCCTCCGCGAAGGACTGCCGCGTTTCCGCTCTTTATGCAAAGGGCTGCAATATCCGCAGCAACGTTTGGGCGCGCCTCGAAAATAACGCCGCAAACCCCCAGGGGAACCTTTATCTTTTTGATCTCCATACCGTTGGGGCGGGTGAATACCTCGCCGCCGCCGAGGGGGTCGGAAAGGCCGATAAGGGCGGTGATGCCCTCGGAAAGGCTTACGATCCTCTTATCCGTCAGGCGAAGGCGGTCAAGCATGGCAGTTGAGATCCCTGCCGCCGCGGCCGATTCTATATCCTTTCCGTTTGCCAAAAGCAGCTCTTCTGTATTTTCAACGAGAAGACGGGCAAAGGAGGAAAGAAACGCATTTCTCTCGTTTCCCTTAGAAGAGGCTACCGCAGGGGACGCCGCCTTTGCTCTCTCGCATATCTCTTTTACCTTTTCGAAGATCATTTTACTTCTCCTTTCGGGGTACGAAATACGTACCGATACGCTCGCCGTCCACTATTCTGTAAAGGATCTCGGGATCGGCGCCGTTTGTTATAATCATAGGAATACCTGCCGCGCCTGCGATCTCTGCGGCGCGTATCTTCGTTACCATTCCGCCGGTTCCGACGCCGGTTCCCGCATCTCCCGCAAAGCTCTTGACGTCGTCAAGGCACTCAACTCTGTCAATAAGGCTGGCATCGGGGTTTTTGTGGGGATCGCAGTCGTAAAGACCGTCGATGTCGGAAAGGTTTATTAGTAGCTCCGCCCTTGCAACGCAGGCAACGTATGCGGAAAGGGTATCGTTATCGCCAAAGCGGATCTCCTCAGTTGAGATGGAGTCGTTTTCGTTGACGATGGGCACGCAGGAAAGCTCAAAAAGCTTCGTGAAGGTGCCTCTTGCAAGGTCAAGACGGTGGGGGTCGTCAACGATATCCTTGGTCATAAGTATCTGGCCGACGTTGTAGCCGTATGCCGCAAAAAGTCGCTCGTACAGCCTCATAAGCTCAGGCTGACCGACGGCCGCCAGGGCCTGCTTTTCCGCAAGACTGCGGTCGCGGTGGGAAACGGAGAGCTTTGACGCTCCCGCGGCAATGGCGCCCGAGGAGATGAGCACCACCTCGGTGCCGGAATTTTTAATATCAGAGATGGTTCTTACAAGCTTCTCTATACGGCGGATATTCAGTCTGCCGGTATTCTCGTGGGTGAGTGTTGAGGAGCCGATCTTCACCGCAATGCGGCTGTAGTTCCAGTTTTTTTTCATTTGTGCCTCAAAATCCTTGAAATTTTCAAAAAAATTATCAATTTGTATTTAAATTTCTGACGATATATATTATAATAGTATGAATAGTTATATGATAGGTAATTTAATAAACCCATTATACCACTGTTTGACCGATTTTCAATACTAATTTTTTACAGGAGATAAAAAATGGAAAAGAAAAAGTACAGCGTGAGAATTGCCGACGTGGACATGAACATCATTTCCGATGAGCGCGAGGACATCGTTATGCGCCTTGTCAGCCTCCTTGACGGCGAGATCAGCTCCATCACAAGTCAGTCCAGAAACTACTCTAAGATCGATGCGGCTATCCTTGTTGCTCTCGATCACGCAAGCAACAGACTCAAGGCGGAAAAGAGAGTTCGCAACCTTGAGGCGCAGATCGCTCTTTACGACGCTAATCTTCGCCGTCTGAGAGAAGAGAACATAAAGCTCAAGACCTCTATGCTCGGCAAGGTTTCCGAAACTGCCGAGGATATCATCGCCGAGGAGCAGATCCCTCTTGATACCCACGAGGAGAAGGCTCCCGCTCCCGAAGCAGTGCCCGAAGAGGCTCACGATATCGAGGAGCTTTTCGAAGAGCCTGCAGAAGAGCCTGCAGAGGAGCCCGCTAAGGTAGACAAGCTTCGCCAGATCGAAAGCCTCTTGAGAGGAAATTAATTCCCTCTCAGAGAAGAGAGAATGAAGCTTTTTGCCCAAAGCAAAAAGCCCCATTACTTCTTCACTATTACTTATTACTTATTACTTAAAACGAAAGGGGGGGTAACGTATGAAAAAGCCTGAGCTTCTCCTGCCTGCGGGAAGCCGCGCTTCTCTTGAAGCGGCTATCGAGGGCGGCGCCGACGCCGTTTATCTCGGAGCAGGACAGTTCAACGCCCGAATGAGGGCCGAAAACTTCAACGGTGACGAGCTGGCAGCGGCTCTGTGCCTTGCAAGAGCCTATGGGGTACGCACGTACGTTACCCTCAATACCCGTCTTTTTGATGCGGAGCTTTCAGATGCTCTGAGGCTTGCCGCATCCCTTTACGAGGCAGGCGCCGATGCTCTTATCGTTGCGGATATGGGCATTGCATCACTTATCAGAAAGCACCTGCCCGATCTTGAGATACACGCAAGCACCCAGCTTTCCGGTCACAGCCTTGACGATGCAAGGGCGCTTCAGGCTGCAGGCTTTACCAGAATGGTATGCCACAGAGAGATCTCAAGAGACTCGCTTTTCGAGCTTTGCAAAAGCTCGCCTATCGAAATCGAAATGTTTATCCACGGCGCGTACTGCGTTTCCTTCTCGGGACAGTGCCTTATGAGCGCCGTTATGGGCGGACGCAGCGGAAACCGCGGCGAATGTGCTCAGCCCTGCCGTCAGCCCTACACAAAATCGGGAGAAAAGGGATACCCCATAAGCCTTAAGGATATGTGCCTTGCCTCCCGCGTTACGGATATTATCGCCTCGGGCGCCGCATCCCTGAAGATAGAGGGACGTCAGAAGCCCCCGGAATACGTTTACGGCACGGCGAAAATATACCGCCGCCTTCTTGACGAGGGCAGAAATGCAACAGCCGAAGAAATAGAAGCCCTCGCCCGCATATTCAGCCGCGACGGCTTTACAGACGGCTATTTTACAGAAAATATGAAAAATATGAGGGGTGTACGCACCTACGACGATTTTCTCAAAATGGACAAATCCAAGTTCGGCGGCCTTACGAGAAAAGCCCCTCTTGACATAACTCTTACTGCCGTTGCGGGAAAGCCCGCAACGTTTGAGGCAGTAGCCCCTGAGAAAAGGGCTGTCGCCGTCGGCGAAACGGTGGCAGAGGCAGGGGAGGTTGCCCCCCTCAGCGAGGAGGGCGCAAGAAAGAACTCATCCCGTCTCGGAAACACTCCCTTTGAGATGAGGGATTTCAGGTTCATTACCGACGGACGCGCCGCCCTTACCCTTTCAGCCATTAACGCCCTCAGGCGAAGCGCTGTAGACGAGCTTTTATCTATGGAAGAAAGAAAGGCAGACCTTCCCGACGTTACGCCGCCTAAGGGGAAAAAGCCAAAGGCTGAAAAAATAACGTTCACGGCGGAATTTCTCTCAGAAGGGCAGATCACTCCCCTTGCAGAGAGATTCTTTGACCGCATATATCTGCCCTTTGGCGCACACAGCGACAAATACGACGTTTCCCTCCCACCTTATCTTCCCGATCTCAGGTCGGAGGAGGTGTGGCAGGCAGTTAAAGGACGAAGAGTCCTTGCCCACGGTACGGGACAGCTTAAAAAGGCCCGCGAGGTGTGCTCTGAGGTGGGCGCTTCCTTCAGAATGAATATTTTCAACTCATCTGCGGCCCGGTATTATTCATCCCTCGGCGCCGATTTTCTGACTCTCGCTCCCGAGGCAAAGAGAGCGCAAATGAGAGATATATCCTCTCCCTCTCCATGTGCTGCCATAGTTTACGGAAGGCTTCCTCTGATGCTTACTTTGCGCTGTGCCATCAGTGACGGAAAATGCAAAAAGAGCGCGAAGGAAGAGATATGCCCCTCGGCTATTACTGACCGCCACGGCGTACGCTTCCCTCTTTACGGTATGCCCGACTGTACGAACGTTGTTTTCAACTCCGTTCCCACCTATATGGCTGACAAGCAGGATGAGCTGAAAAAGACGGGCTGCACCGTATATCATTTTATCTTCACCGACGAAACTCCTGAGGAATGCGACAGCATCATCCGGGCATATATGAACGGTGAATCACCTGAGGATCCCTCGAAGATCAGGAGAATGCAGTAGAAACTATGCAAAAAACTTAAAAAAGGGGTTGCTTATAATGGAAAAAGTTACTCTTAAGATAAAATATCTTTGCGAGGGCATGGAGCCTCTCAGATATATTGACGGCAAAAGCGACTGGATAGACCTTCGCTGTGCCGAGACCGTTGAGCTGAAAAAGGATCAGTTCAAGCTTATTCCTCTGGGAATCGCCGTCAAGCTTCCCGAGGGGTACGAGGCTCACATAGTTCCCCGCTCCTCCACCTTCAAAAATTTCGGCATCATTCAGACAAACCATATGGGCGTCGTTGACGAAAGCTACTGCGGCGACGGCGATCAGTGGTATATGCCCGCCCTTGCTCTCAGAGATACGAAAATCGAAAAGGGCGACAGGATCTGCCAGTTCAGAATAATGCGCCATCAGCCCGCCATAGATTTTCTGGAGTGCGACACTCTCGGCTCTCCCGACCGCGGCGGCATCGGCTCCACGGGTACTAAGTAATGGAAAGAAAGCTTATCCTCGCCTCCGCTTCTCCGAGACGAAGGGAAATACTTGAGATGGCAGGCTACGTTTTCAGCGTGATCTCCCCCGATGCCGAGGAGGCTATGGGCGGTCTTTCTCCCGCAAGTCTGACCGTTGAAAATTCTGTGAGAAAGGCCGAGGCTGCCCTCAAAATTGCCGACGGAGTTATTATTTGCGCCGATACGGTGGTCGTCGCAGGGGACGCGATACTCGGAAAACCCGGTAATGCAGAAAACGCCGCGAGAATGCTCTCTGCCCTTTCGGGGAAGAGCCACTCCGTGATAACAGGCTACACCGTTACCGACGGGGAAAAGTCCGTCAGCGGCTACGTTGAGACCGTCGTTACCATGAGAGAGATACAGGATGACGAAATGAACGCGTATATCAACGTCTGCCGCCCCTTTGACAAGGCAGGAGCCTACGGCATTCAGGAGGCGGCGGGAATGTTCGTTTCAAGGATCGACGGCGACTATTACAACGTGGTCGGTCTTCCCCTTTCAAAAATATCTGAAATACTTCGCGCAGAATTTGGCATTTGCGCGTTCATGAAATAAAGGAGTCCAAAATGGGAAAATATATCGGAATAGACCTTGGAACTGCCAATACTATCGTTTACGTTAAGGGCAAGGGCATCGTTCTTCGCGAGCCCTCAGTAGTTGCAGTCGAGCAGAGATCCAAAAAAGTCGTTGCCGTAGGTAACGATGCAAAGCTCATGCTGGGAAAGACCCCCGGCTCCATCGTTGCAATGCGCCCCCTGAAGGACGGCGTTATCGCAGAATTTGACTTTACCACCGCCATGCTTCGCGATTTCTTCAAAAAGGCATCGGGCACCACCGTTTTCAGCCGCCCCAAGGTTCTCGTTTGCGTTCCCTACGGAGTTACCGAGGTTGAAAAAAGAGCCGTTGAGGACGTTGCTCTCGAGGCAGGCGCCCAGTCCGTTGCCCTTATCGAGGAGCCTATTGCCGCCGCTATCGGAAGCGGACTGAGAGTTGAGGACGCAAGAGGCAGCATGATCGTTGACATCGGAGGAGGCACCACCGAGGTTGCAGTTCTTTCTCTCGGCGGCATCGTTCTCTCCACCTCCCTCAGAATCGCCGGAGACGAGCTTGACGAGGCTATCGTTCAGTACATCAAAAAGAAGTACAATATCCTCATCGGCGAGATCACCGCTGAAATGCTGAAAAAGAAGATCGGAAGCGTTCATCCCGCAGTTGACCGCGGTATTATGGAGATCCGCGGAAGAAACCTCCTCAACGGTCTTCCCGCCATCGTCAACGTAAGCTCTGCGGAGATACGCGAGGCGATGCACGAGCAGGTGGTCCACATCGTTGAGGCTATCAGAACCACTCTTGAGAACACTCCCCCCGAGCTTTCCAGCGATATCTACGACTCAGGCATCATGCTTGCAGGCGGCGGTGCTATGCTTGGCGGTCTTGACGCTCTCGTTACCCACGTAACGGGTATCCGTGCGACCGTTGCAAAATCCCCCCTCGACGCCGTCGCAGTGGGCATCGGTCACGTTATCGAAAACGCAGGCGAGGGCGACGGAGTTCAGTACAGAAACCGTAGCTCCAGATAAAACGAAAGGAGGCGCTGTATGCGCGACTTTCTCAAATCAAAATTCTTTACCGTTGTTGTCATCATCGCCATGGTAATGGTCATCGTTCCCACGGTATTCGGCTCCATGGGGCTGACGGGGGTGCTCAAGGACGGTATCAACATAATCTTCTCCCCTCTGCAGAAGGTATTCACCTACTGCACCGACGCCGTTGACGGCTTTACCTCCTTTTTCACGGAGTTTGACCGCATCGTTGAGGAAAACAACGCTCTCAGAGAAGAGATAAACACCCTTCGCGATAAGATCAGCTCTGCGGAGGAGGCTGAGGAAATGAACCAGTGGCTCTATAACTATCTCGAGCTCAAGCGGGAGCATACCGACTTCCGTTTTACGGAGGCCACCGTATCTGCCCGCGAGGGCGGCAACTACACCACCGTTTTCATGCTCGATAAAGGGAAAGCTCACGGCATTGAAAAGGATATGCCCGTGGTCACTGAGCACGGCATAGTAGGCTACGTTTGCGAGGTTGGTACTACCTGGGCAAAGGCAGTTACCTTCCTTGAGGAGGGTACCGCCATCGGCGCTTACGTTGAGCGCAGCGGCGCTGAGGGCGTTATCGAGGGAAGCTTTTCTCTCGCAGAGGAGGGCGTATGCCTTATGTCCTACCTTTCAGCCGACGCCGATATCAAGGAGGGCGACAGAATAGTTTCCTCCGGATACGGAAGCGTTTACCCCCGCGGTCTCGTTATCGGCACCGTTGAAAAGATAGAAAAGGATTCCGCTTCACGCTCCGTTACCGTTACGGTAAGACCCGGAGCCGATCTTTCCGACCTTAAAAAAATGATGATCATTACGGATTATGAAGTCTACACAGAACAATCAGAATAAGGCTCCGGAGAAAAAGGGCGAGTGGCAGATACCTGAAAGAAGTCAGGTGTTTCTCACACCCGGCGCTCAGAAGACCCTTGAGGATGCCGAGCGGCAGGGCAAAAAGGTGAGGATAGTCCACGAGGGCGCCCCCGGTGGCAGCGAGCCGAAAAGAAAAGCTCCGCCTCCCGCAAATACCGCTCCCGCCGAGCCTCAAAAAAGCGGTGAAGCTCCCTCAAAAGTACCAAGGCCCCAGCCTCAGAAAAAGAGTCCTCCTCCGGAAAAGCTTACCCTTAAGGAAGCGATCATTGCCGAGCTTCGGGACAGACTGAGGATCATCCGCCTCAGTATTCAGGTAAACTCAGAGGATATAATAAGGGGCGCGATCCTTGGCGCAATTATGATACTTTTCGCCCTTTTGCAGACTACGTTTTTCGTCCGCTTTGCTCCATTCGGAAAGGTGCCCGATCTTATGCTCGTCTTCGTTCTCGCCGTCGGCGTCTGCGAGGGTGAAAAATGGGGCGCGGTTTTCGGGCTTGTTGCGGCGTTTGTTATCCAGTCCCTCGGCTCAAGCGGCATGGGGCCTGAGCTTTTGCCCCTCGTTTATATGCCCGCAGGGTGCGTTTCGGGTCTGCTTTCAAAATACTACCTTCGCCACACCCTCCCCGTAATGACGGTGTACGTGGCGGCGGCGGCTCTTCTTCGCGGAATAGTCACGGTGATCTGTGCATCCTTTCTTCTGAAGGCGACTCTCGGCGAGATAATTTTAAGGATCGCCGTTCCCGAGTATTTTTCAACTCTCGTAGTTTCTCCCATACCCTTTCTTTCAGTCTGGCTCTCCACCCGCAGCTTCCACAAAACGAGAGCCGAAAGAACGGACACGAGAACAGATTAATTTTTCTTCATTATTAAATCTATAAGGAGGTCGGCAATGAAAAGAAAAAGAGAGCATCTCTTTCGCTACATCGTAATAGGCGCTTTTTACGTTATCGTTTGTCTTATATTTGTCGCCCGACTTATAAACATCCAGATAGCGGGACAGGACTATTATTCCGAAACCTATCACGACGGATATTTTTACAGAAGCGTGCCTATTCAGGCACAGCGCGGCGAGATCTTTGACCGAAACGGCAACGTTCTCGTTTCAAACACCTACACCTACAACCTTTACCTCGATGCAGGCAGCCTGACGGCAGATCAGAATTCAAGAAATCTTTTCATTCTCGATCTTCTTGAAAAGGCAGAGGCCCTCGGGGAATACGACGGCTTCGAGCTTCCCGATCAGCCCTTTGAGAAAAAGGACGGCAAGTGGGGATTCGATAAGGTCTTTATGGCTACCGCCTACGGCAGACGCTTCACAAGGCTTCTCACCGATCTTGGCTTTGAGCAGGATGACAGCGAAAAGGGCGGCTGGGAAAAGGCAGACAAGGAAGAGATCAGAGAAACCCTTCTCGATCGCTACGGCATCACCGATGAGGACGGAAAGCTTCGCTATTCCGAGGAGGACTGCGAGCTCATATTCGCCATCCGTCTTGATATGGAGCTTTCGTATTTCTCAACTGCCGAGCCTTATACCCTTGTCAAGGATATAGGCATCAGGTATATCACCGCAGTTACCGAGGGCACCGTCCGCGGTATCGGCATCTCCTGCACCGCCTCCCGCGTTTACAACTATCCCGGATACGCCTCCCATATGCTTGGCAGAACCGGCAAGATCATGGCGGAAAAGGCGGAATACTATACGGATAAGGGCTATAAGCTTAACGCTATCGTGGGAACCTCGGGCGTTGAGGAGGCCTTTGAGGATTACCTCCACGGCGAGGACGGCATCCTTACCATCGTTGAGGATGAATACGGAAACGTCGTCGATACCTACGTTTCAAAGGAGCCGAAGCCTGGTCAGGACGTTTACCTTACTATTGATATAAACCTGCAGATCGCCGCGGAGAACGCGCTTAAATCAAATATCGAGCTTATCGTTGCAAACGGCGAGGCCGATGACCGCGAGCTTTCAGGCGAGGACGCGAATGCAGGCGCCCTCTCTGCAATCGAAAAGGATACGGGAGCAGTTCTTGCCCTTGCATCCTACCCCACCTACAATCTTGCAACCTTTAACGAGGATTACGCTACCCTACGTGAGGACGAAAATTCTCCCCTTTTCTTCCGCGCCCTTGAGGGCACCTACGCCCCCGGCTCTACCTTTAAGCCGGGCGTTGCCGTTGCGGCGCTTCAGGAGGGTATCATCTCTCCCTGGACGGAGATATACACCGAGGGTCAGTATACATTCTACGACGACTTCCAGCCCTCCTGCTGGATCTATTCTCAGCGCTACGGCTACGGCCGCCACGGCTCCATCAACGTTTCAGAGGCGATACAGGTATCCTGCAACTATTTCTTCTTTGATATAGGCAGACAGCTTACCATCTCCAATATTACGAAATACTGCAAGGGCTACGGTCTCGGCCAGCCTACGGGCATCGAGCTTCCCGAAAAAACTGGCATCCTCGCCGGCCCCGCACACCGTGAATCCACAGGTAACACCTGGTACGACGGTGATACCCTGGCTGCAGCCATCGGTCAGTCCGACCACCTTTTTAATCCTTTGCAGATCAGCGTTTACGTTGCCACCATGCTCAACGGCGGAACAAGATATTCCGCCCATCTCCTCCACGAGGTGCGGGAGTACGACGGAACGGTTGTGTATACTGCCGCTCCCGAGGTCGTAGACTCCGTTCCCCTTGATGCAACTGCGGTGTCTACCGTTAAATACGCAATGAAGGACGTTACCGAAAACGGTTCTGCGGCACGAGTATTCGTAAATTACCCCATCACCATCGGAGGTAAGACGGGTACCGCGCAGGTCACAAAGACTGCATCGGACAATGCCCTCTTCACAGCCTTTGCTCCGTTTGACGATCCCGAGATCGTTACCACCTGTATTATCGAGCGAGGCGCAAACGGTACGGACGCAGGCTTTGCCATCCGCGACCTTTTTGACCAGTATTTCGGCCTCAACAAGGACGAGGACCCCGACGACGGTGCTACAAACGGTACAACAGACGATACAACAGACGATACAAATGAAGATAACTGATAAAAAAAGAGCTCTCCTGGCAGTAGAGGCCCTTCGGGAGCTGTATCCCGATTCCGCCTGCTCCCTTGAAAGCGGCGGCGACCCATGGCGCCTTCTCGTTATGGCAAGGCTTTCCGCTCAGTGCACGGACGAGCGGGTGAATATAGTCTGCCGCGACCTTTTCCGAGTCTTTCCCACCGTTGAAAAAATGGCGGATGCCCCCCTTGAGGACATCGAAAACCTCATCAAGTCCTGCGGGCTTTACCGCGGAAAGGCAAAAAGCATTAAGGAATCCTCCGAGCTCCTCGTGCGCGACTTCGGCGGTCAGGTTCCCGATAATATGGAGGACCTGCTTTCCCTCCCCGGTGTGGGACGGAAGATCGCAAACCTGATCCTCGGCGACGTTTTCCATAAAGGCGGCATCGTTGCGGATACTCACTGTATGCGTATCTGCGGGCGCCTCGGCTTTTATCCCGAGGGCTGGAAGGATCCCCTGAAAACAGAAAGGATAATGACACCTCTCATACCGAGACAGGAGCAAAGCGATTTCTGCCACCGCATCGTGCAGTTCGGCAGAGACGTATGCACGGCAAGAAGCCCCCACTGCGACTCCTGCCCCCTTCGGGAGATATGTTTACATAATTCAGACAAGAAAGGCAAAAATCAATGAAAAAAGAAAAAAACTGCCGCCTCGGTAAGGTTGGAGGTCAGGCGGTGCTTGAGGGAGTTATGATGAAAAGCGGCGACGACGTCGCCCTTGCAGTCCGCAAGGATGACGGCACTGTGGAGATCAAAAGATCAAAGCACGTCTCCCTCAGAAAAAAGCACAAGATCTGCAATATCCCCCTGATACGCGGCTGCGTCAATATGGTGGAAACACTCATTATGTCCATGGGCACCCTTGAGGACAGCGCAAATATGCTGGGGATCGACGAGACCGAGGACGAAACAAAGTTTGAAAAGTGGCTCCGCAAGGTATTCGGAGACAAGCTTATGAGCGTTATTATGGGAATCGGTATGTTCCTCGGAATCGCTCTTTCCATAGGACTTTTCATCCTTCTCCCCAACTTCGCCGTATTCGGCATCAACGCCCTTTGCGAGCATTTCGGCAATTTCGCCCTCCCCAGCATCGCTCAGAACGCCATCTCCGGAGTTATCCGTATTGCCATCTTTATCTCCTACATCCTTCTCGTTTCTCTTATGAAGGATATCCGCCGCACCTTCGAGTATCACGGCGCAGAGCACAAGTCCATCGCCTGCTACGAGGCAGGTGAAGAGCTCACCCCCGAAAATGCAAAGAAGTACAGCCGCTTCCATCCCCGCTGCGGCACCAGCTTTATCATCGTTGTTCTTATAATCTCCGTTCTTGCAACGGCGTTTATCAACTGGAATACATGGCCGAAGTTTGCTATCATCCTTACGAAGATCGGAATGCTTCCCGTTATCGTGGGAATCAGCTTTGAGTTTCTTATCTGGGCAGGCAAGCACCCCAACTGGCTTACAAAGATCCTTTCCGCTCCCGGCCTCTGGATGCAGAGAGCTACAACCAAGGAGCCCGATGAGGCACAGCTTGAGGTTGCCATTGCAGCTCTTAAGAACGCAATGCCCGAAGAATTCCCCGAGGTCCTTGAAAAGGAAGGGGAAGAAAAGGCTCCCCCCGAAGAGGGCGAAAACAGCAGTGACCTTCAGTGAAATAACAAAAAAGCTCTCCGACGGGGGAATTGACTCTCCTGCATTTGAAGCGACGGAGCTTATCTTGCGCTTTGAGAGCGTCAGCCGCGCCATGGTCCGCTTCGGCGACTATCTTTCGCCAAAGCTTTCAGAGGCAATAGAAAAAAGATTAGCGGGAACTGCTCTGCAGTATATCATCGGCGAGTGGGACTTTATGGGCTACACCTTCAAGGTCACACCAGACTGCCTTATTCCGAGGGCAGATACGGAGCTGCTCTGCTCCTGGCTGTGCGAAAATGCACCCGTTGGCGGCATCTTTGCCGACCTTTGTACGGGAAGCGGCTGTATTGCCATTGCAGCATTGCTTGAGCGAGAAGACCTCCGCGGGGTTGCAGTTGAGCTTTACCCCGAAACACTGGAGCTTGCGCGGGAAAATGCAAAAATGCTCGGTGTTTCGGACAGGATAGAGTTTATCCTCGGCGACGTTTGCACTGACACTCTTTCCGGGGAATTTGATATGATAGTATCAAACCCTCCCTACATTGCCGCTGCGGAAATGGATACCCTCTCAAAAGAGGTTCTCGGCGAGCCGCGCCACGCATTGACTGACGGCGGCGACGGCCTTTCGATCATCAGAAAGATCATAGAAATATACCCCTCTCACCTGAAGGATGACGGCGCTCTTGCCATAGAAATGGGATGGAAGCAGGGAAATGACCTCAGCTCCATTGCCGCAAAGCATGGCCTCTCTGCTGCTATCCTCAAGGACATTGAGGGACGCGACAGGGTTACTGTCATTAAAAGGAAAGACGCGTGAAAGGGCGCAAGCCTTCAGCTTCACGCAGGGCTCTCCTTTAAATGGAGCTTTGCCAATCATATGTCGAAGACGGTTGAGTTTCATTAAATTTTGAACGGAGATCAAAGCATGAGGCACATAGAAATACTTGATACCACTCTTCGTGACGGTGAGCAGACCCCGGGAGTGAGATTCAGCCTTTCACATAAAACAGAGATCGCAAAGCAGCTTGAGCGACTGGGAGTTGATGCTATCGAAGCAGGCTTCCCCGCCTCCTCCAAGGGTGATTTCGACGCGGTCAGCGCCATTTCCCGTGAGGTGAAGGGCTGCAGCGTTCAGGCTCTGGCAAGATGCATAAAAAGCGATATCGACTGCGCCGCAGAGGCGCTTTCCGATGCCTGCGACCCCGTCATCCACGTGTTTCTGGCCACGAGCCCTATCCATCTTGAGTATAAATTAAAAATGACTCCCGAGGACGCTCTTGAAAACATAAAAGAGGGCGTCAGCTACGCAAAGAGCCTTTGCAGGACCGTTCAGTTCTCCCCCGAGGACGCAACGAGAAGCGACAGGGAGTTCCTTTGCCGCGCCGTGAAGTGCGCTATTGATGCGGGAGCCGATATTATCAATATCCCCGATACCGTGGGCTACTCCGTTCCCGAGGAGTACGCCTCCCTCGTTTCCTACCTTCTTGAAAACGTTGAGGGGCTCAGGGAGAAAAGGATCAGCGTTCACTGCCACAACGACCTCGGTCTTGCCGTTGCAAACAGCATTACCGCCGTCGGTGCGGGAGCCTCGCGCATCGAATGCGCAGTCAACGGCATCGGCGAGAGAGCGGGCAACGCCTCCCTTGAGGAGGTTGTTATGGCTATGCGGGTTCGCCGCGATTTCTGCGACTGCGACACGGGGATCGTTTCAAAGGAGATCCTCCGCACAAGCCGTATGGTATCCTCCTTTGCAGGCTACGACGTTGCTCTCAATAAGGCGATAGTCGGTCAAAACGCCTTTTCCCACGAGTCAGGCATCCATCAGCACGGAATGATGGAGCACCGCAACACCTACGAAATAATGAACCCCGAGGATATCGGCGCCGACAAGAGCACCCTGGTTCTCGGCAAGCTTAGCGGACGGCACGCCTACTCCGAGCGCCTTGCCACCCTCGGCTACGCTCTTGACACAAAGGGCGTTGACGCTACCTTCAACCGCTTTAAGGAGATCGCCAACAAAAAGGTGGCGGTAACGGACAGCGATATCCGCGCCATCGTCAACGAATATCTTGACGGGCTTGAGGGCAAATACTGGATAGATACCTTCCAGATCCAGTCCGGCAACCACATGAAGGCCATGGCACTTGTTTCCCTTCGGGCAGGTGACGAGGTGTTTACCGAGTCCGCCCCCGGCGAGGGACCTATAGACGCCGCCTTCAATACCATCAACAGAATAGCCCATGCCGATGACGTACACCTTGAATCCTATAGCCTGAAGGCTGTCACCGAGGGCGCCGACGCTCTCGGCGAGGTAAAGGTGAAGATCTCCTCAGATCACGGCGCCTTTACAGGCCGCGGCGTTTCCACCGACGTTATCAAGGCCAGCATCAAGGCGTACGTAAACGCCATCAACAAATGGACCCGCGCTAAGGGTACTAACGACTGACGGATAAAAATATGAAGCTTGAAATATACGATTCTACCCTTCGCGAGGGAGAGCAGAGCGCAACGGTCTCCTTCTCAAAGAGGGATAAAATAAAGATAATCAAAGCGCTGGATACTCTTGGAGTATCCTATATAGAGGCGGGAATGGTAACATTACCTGAGGACCTTGAGTTTTTCGGCGACATTTCACGAATGGAGCTGAAAAACGCCCGTCCCGTGGCATTCGGAGCAACTATCCGCCCCGGAGAGGACGCCCAAAGCTCCCCCTCCCTTTCCCTTCTTGCCTCCGTTCCCTGCGATACGGTCTGCGTTTTCGGCAAAAGCTGGGACTATCAGGTATCAAAGGTGCTTTCAACCACCAAGGATGAAAATCTGCGAATGATCGCAGACTCAATCAGCTATCTCAGATCAAAGGGAAAGACTGTGTTTTTCGATGCTGAGCATTTCTTTGACGGTTATTCCGATGATGCACGCTACGCAATGTCCGTTCTCGAAACTGCGAGGGATGCAGGCGCCGAGCGCATCATCCTCTGCGATACCAACGGCGGTATGCTTCCCGATATTATCGGTATGGCAACGGCGGCGGTGACCGAAAGATTCGGAAAATGCGTGGGAATCCACTGCCACAACGATCTTGGAATGGCTGAGGCCTGCACCGTCAGCGCAGTTCTTTCGGGAGCCGTGCAGGTCCAGGGCACCGTTTCCGGCATCGGCGAGCGATGCGGAAATGCAAACCTCAATACTCTTATCCCCATCCTTCAGCTGAAGCTTGGCTTCGAATGCATCGGAGAAAAGCTCTCCTCCCTCACCTCCTGCGCCCGATACATAAACGAAACTGCAAACCGCATCTTCGACGAGCGCGAGCCCTTCGTAGGCGGCTACGCCTTCACCCACAAGGCGGGAATGCATATTGACGGAGTTATGAAAAGCCCCAGGACCTTTGAGCACGTTTCGCCCGAATCAGTGGGAAATCTTCGCAATATCGTCATCAGCTCCCTTTCGGGAAGAAGCGCCATGGCAGATAAAATGGCAGGCATCCTTCCCCATCTTGACCGAAAGAGCCCCGAGGTTACAAAGGCTCTCAACGCCGTTCGGGAAAAGGAAGCATTGGGATATTCCTACGAGGATGCCGAGGGCTCCCTCGCTCTGGTAATAAAGGATGCACTGGGACTTCGCAAAAACTTTTTCGATCTTGTGCATTTCAAGGTAATGACGGACGAGGATGCGCTGACTGATGCCGGCAATCAGGCGATAGACGCAATGCGCTCCACCGCTATGATAAAGGTCTCCGTTGACGGCAAGGAAAAGCTTTCCGCCGCAGAGGGTAACGGTCCCGTAAACGCTATGGACCGCGCTCTGCGTCAGGTGCTTTCAGCCTTCTATCCCGTTATCGATAAAATGAAGCTGACAGACTTTAAGGTGCGCGTTTCCAGCGGAGGAGCTACGGCATCCGTAGTCCGAGTCGTTATCGAATCCACCGACGGACGAAGCGTGTGGCGCACCGTTGGCGTTTCCCCCGACATCATCAACGCCAGCTGGCAGGCCCTCCGCGATTCGGTTGAATATATGCTTGATATGAGCGAAAGCTGATATGAAAAAGCTGTTGCAATTGCAACAGCTTTTTCATATCACCAACCCTTTAAATTCAGGTTTGTCGGGGAGGGATACGGTCGCTTTTTTGAAAAAAAGCTCCGCAAAAAACTTCAAAAAAGGGACAGGTAAAAATTCGGGTATATCGGTGTGTTTCAAACTAAAATTTGAAAGGTGAACGAACGATCCGCACCAAAGCCTCCCTCCGGGAGGGAGGTGGCTCGCGAAGCGAGAC
>SVTD01000042.1 GCA_015063955.1 Oscillospiraceae bacterium
TGGTGGCAAATTAAATGTTCGCCCTGCTTATCAAAGAGAGTTCGTATATGACGATAAAAAGAAAGTTGCCGTTATGAACTCTATACTACATAATTTCCCGTTGAATGTTATGTATTGGTCGGAGAACAAAGACGGTACCTATGAAATGTTGGACGGGCAACAAAGAACCATATCTGTTTGCGATTGGTTGGATAATGGATATTCTATTTTCGCCAATCCTAATTCTCCTTTGACCCCTTACTATGCACACACATCAAAGGAAATCACGGAACAAGTGCTTGACTATAAATTGATGATTTATATTTGCAAAGGCACAGACACCGAGAAATTGGATTGGTTCAAAATCATCAATATCGCAGGAGAAAAACTGACCGAGCAGGAATTAAGAAATGCCATTTATACGGGTGAATGGTTGAGTGATGCTAAAAAGTATTTTAGCAAAAACCAATGTATCGCCTATAAAATTGGCGAAAGATATATGAACGGTTCAACCATAAGACAAGATTATTTGCAGACCGTTTTAAGTTGGGTATCGGCAAAGGAAAACAAGACCATTGAACAGTATATGGCAGAACACCAACACGACACCCATGCAACCCCATTAAAGCAGTATTTCAAGACCGTTATTGATTGGATTGAATTGACTTTTCCGAAATACCGAGCAAAACTAATGAAAGGGTTAAATTGGGGTATTCTCTACAACGAATACGGAAACAATGTTTATGACCCTAACGAGATAGAAAGCGAAATCAATCGTCTTTTGCAGGACGATGATATTACCAAACAGAAAGGTATTTATGAATATCTGTTAAGTGGTAAAACCAAAGAAAAAGCATTGTCAATTAGAGCATTTACCGATAACGAAAAAATGACAATGTATGAAAGACAAAAGGGTATCTGTCCTATGTGCAAGGCAGAGGGTAAAGACGTTGTTTGGGCATTTGAAGATATGCATGCCGACCATAAAATACCGTGGTGCAAGGGTGGTCATACCACACTTGACAACGGACAAATGCTCTGCCGAGAACATAATCTTGAAAAGTCGAATATATAGCTCAGATTAAAACTATATTACAAACTATCGTTTGCAGTTATATTTGATCTGCGGCCAAGTTATATGAAAGTCATAGGCTTTTGTAATATTATACTCTCTATAAAAACTGTCCGAAGAACAATAATATAACGATGCTAGCGCTCATCTCCAAAACAAAAATATTATATAAGTTATGATTGGCTTCGCCAAACTATGAGTGCTTCGCACACGATGATTGCCTTCGGCAAGCTTGCAAATAAAGAAAACCGCCATTGGCGGTTTTCTTTATTTGCAGGTGCACCGAGGCGGATCGCATTCGCGGCCGCCGAGGCTGGGAGGACAAAATTCGCTTACGGGGAAGGCCATGGAACGGAACAGTGAGCAGGGATCGTTTTCTTGGGCTTCTACGCATTCCTTCTCGGGTACGCAGTATTCTGCGGCGTTGATAAGATACTGAGCGGGGCGCTCGATACGTACTACTGAGAAAAGCCCGAGGGTCACTACAAGCCTGTCGCCTTCGGAATCACAGATGCTTCCTCCGTTAACCGTACAGCAGACGCTTTCGGGAATATCCTCGCAATGGCAGCAGCAGCGGATTCTTTCGTGAGCGCATACTACCTTTGAGCCGAGAATTATGGGGTCTACCGTTTCAAGAACCGCAATGGGAAGGTTTGAGGAACGGGAGCAGCTGCTGTGGTCACCTGAGGGGCAGAAGCCTGAGCAGCCGTTTCCTGCCTCGCTCTTGAATACGGAAACATTTCCCTCGCTTCCGAACAGGATCACCTTCTTCTCCACTACCGCGATTCCCTCGATCTCCTGAATATTGCCGGGAGATACGCAGACCTCGGCTATGATGCGTACGTATATTTTAATATTGAGCTGGTAGAATCCGCGATTAAAGGGAACGGGATCGATATCGATATATGACCATACTATTCTCGCGCATTTTGCGCGGACGGCACTTCCGCGCTCAATAAGCTCCTGACCGTACCCCGTGAGAAACACCCGTACATCCTCGAAGCAGTCCTTATCACGGCAGGAATCAAGGATGCGGTATGTATCTATGCATACCGTTTCCCGCCCGGGAGACTGGCACAGTCTGTTTTCAGACATAATAAAACTTCCTTTCTTTGCATTTCGGCGAGGTGCGCCGACAGACGGATATATTGCCGTCTACATTTTCATATTATGCAAAGATCTTGTGTTTGACAATTATATATCTGCGGTTATGTAATCGGGAAAGCTTTCCTCAAGGAGCAAAAAGCCGGAAAGTATGGCACCCACGGCCTCGGATATTCTTGCCCCGTCGGCAAGGTCCCCGTATTCAAAGCGCATAAGAGCGTTTCCCTCGGAGAAATCGGAGATGAAATCGGAAAGCAGTCCTTCGTCAGAGAGCTTTTCGAGGTACGCTCTCAAAGTGTAGCAAAGAACTGAAACGGCGGAGCAAAGGATATCTCTCCCCGCTACGGAATAACCCGTATGGCCGCAGCATTCAAAAATATAGGTGTCGTGAATACGGTCAAATGATACGTTTGTCATCATTCATTCCGATCTGACCGTGGGCAGCGTTTTCGCGTATTGCGGCAAGGGCAGAATCCTTTCCTTCAAATTCCATAAGCCCAAGCATTACCTCTGCCTGAGGTGCGTACTCGGGATTGAATACTCCCAGCTTATAAAGCTCAAGGGCAAGCTCGTTGGCAGATGCTCTTGAAAACGCGGATTTCTTATGTGCGTGGATCTTCAGATCGAATAACGGTGTCGCCCCGCTCTCGGATAAAATATCCGCCCCTGAGCAGTAAAGAAATCTGAGTGCTGCATCCTTTCCCGTGATCCTGAAGCAACGGGGGATGGTGTAAAACTGGCTTATAAGATAAATGATGAGAGTGCAGATCTCCTCGTAAGCACGGTAAGAGCCTGCTATGCTGTCGCGTGCAGTCTTGCTTCCCGCTTCCTGGAGGGCGGCGATGGCTGAGGCGGCGGTAACTCCCCCTGAGGACATACCCTGAGAAAAGTCGTAGTTGCCGCTGGTCTCCTTGAGCTCCTCGATCTTATTATTCAGAATGGCAACGTAAACGTCGGAGAGCAGGGGAGTGTTTATGGGCATGATCGAGGAATTGGGATCACCGGAGCCCTGATAATGAACGAAGGGGCGAGTGAAATCGGCAAACTCCTTTTCGTTAAGGCATCCGTCGGCGCGAACGAAATATCTGCGAAGGGCGCCCATTTTTGCGTTTTTCACTACGGAAGAGCCAAGAGCATCGATCTCAGCCTGAGTGCCCTTCATGGCATCGATAACGCCGAAGCCGCAGGGAGAGCCCTGAACGGGATAGAGCGTATCCATAACGAAGGGGTAGCGTCCGTGGTCGTAAAATCCGCGGTGGCGGTATTCGCTGTCATTCTCGGAGGAGTAGAGAAGTATACCGTTGCAGAATTTGCAAAGGTGAACTACGTCCTTTGCGCTTTCTCTTTTTTTGTAATACCAGTCGATAAGCAAGGATTTGTCAGAGGTGTCAACGCTGTCATCGTAAATATATCTTGAAGTATTGAAAAGGGGGCTTGAAAGGCTGTCGGAAAGAACGGGATACTTTGATCTTAGGGTGGAATTATCCCAAAGCTCAACGTGGAAAACGTTCTGCGAGTGCTGAATGTCGTTGACACCGGGCTCCCAGAAAAGATTCAGGATATCTATTCTGCGGATATCCACGTTGCCCAGTCCCCCGGAAAGGGAGGGATCCCAGAACACTCCGTAGCAGGCGCAGCCTGATTTCAGCTTGTCATACCAGCAGTCGGAGTAGGTCTTTTCGAACTTATTCTCGTCAAGAATAACGGGCATGATGTCGGTGAGAAGCTTAGCGGCGGCAGTATCGGAGGCCTCTCGGGGCAGGCAGGTAACGGTAGGCAGATTGTCCATAGCATCGGCGTGCTTATTTGTGATGCAGTTGAAAAGCCAGGGTGAGGGGGTAGTATCTGTACCGTCTCTGTGGCGCATCTTCCACCACTGCTCGTTTTCTATCATCCTTGCTTCAAGGCTTGCCTTGCCTTGTTTGTAGCGCTGGAGTATTTCATAGGCGGCTTTTATTGTATCGCCGTTCTGAGGGAGGCTTTTCGCCTCTTTTTTTGATTTGAAAATATTCATTGTTTATCCTTTCTTTAATATGAAAAGCTTTTGTATTTTGTGCGGTCGCAAAGAAGATCCAGTGGATCGTCTTTTTCGGGCGATATTTTTGCGGTCATTCGCGGCCGCATCGGGCGGCACATACAGAAATAGCGAAAGCTGTCTGCAAAATGGTCCTCACCGTCCGTGTCAAGATCCTCAGGCACCTTTTCGGAATAGGTGAGAAGGGGCAGAGTGCGTACAGCGTCGCGGCAGGTGTTGAAAAAATATACCATCGGATAGCCGTCATCCCCGAAGGAAAGACGGTAGTGGCATTGCATCCATCCGGGCAGACGCTTATTGTCGCCGGGCTGAAAATGGACGAAATTACGGTCTGCTGCTTCAATAATGGCGTCTCCTCTCGATGCATCCCATATGGAAGGATCGGCAACGCCGAAAACGGTGCGGTCCTTCAGCCATCGGTGCTCCGTTTCGATCCTGTGGATCTTTTGAAAGATCCTGTCAGGATCCCACTTGACTCCCTCGTTTGGCGTTCCCGTACAGCCGTAAAGCTGAAGGATCAGATAAGCCCGTCCCTCATAGTCGATGGCCCACCAGTCGCAGGAGAAGGGCTTTGAATAGCCAAAGTCGAAGCTTCGGTATACGGTCCAGTCTCTCGGCACCTCAAAGGGCTCGATAACGTGGGTGTACCTGCGGTCGCTGTAGTGGGCGGGATCGTCACAGAATTCCTCGAAAAACTGTCCCTCGAATATGTTCCAGTCCCCCTCAAGCCAGGCGCGGCGGAGCTTTGGCGGAAGGGATTCCAGCTTCTTTATGTAATCGGGGTCGTTTTTCATAAGCGCCTTGTTATCAGTAACCAGAGATCTTATAAAGAAATAATCGTCCTTTGATTCTCCGGGGTTCATTGCCCGATCGATAAAAAGCCGCTTCACCCATCCGTGGCCGCGTCCTCCCGGATTGCAGGTAAGGTAGATGCGCTTTGGAAAGGCGTTTACGCCTCTGACGCAGGCGCGCATCCTGTCGTACATCTCCTCTGTAAACTGAGTTGCCTCGTCGATAAATAAAACGTCGCATTCCGTACCCTGAAACTTATCAAGATCGGCAATGTTTCGGCAGTATCGGAATGAAATGACGGAGCCGTTTTCAAAGGTCATATCCCTTGTGGATTCCCGAAATACTGCCGTGCCCTTGAGAAGATCCTTTATGGGGATGATGTGGTTTTGCCGAAGCTCCGGATAGGTGCGGCGAACGATCATTATCCGTATTCCCGGATAATAAAGGCACATAAGGGATGCCTTTAGCCTGACCGCAAAGCTTTTTCCGCCGCCTCGGGCACCTCCGAAGGCGATATAGCGGTGAGTGTCCTCGAGGAAAAGACGCTGACGGGGCGAGGGAGAGGGGAATACCACGTTCATTTTGCCCATTTTTCTCCTTCACCCTCGAAAAGGACTGTAAGTGAGGCGGTTTTCTCGTCCCGCTCCTCGGGATCAAGGGATGAGATCAAGGCGCAAAGCTCCTTTGCCGCTCCCGTCAGGTCCTTGAGCTGTCTCAGATCGCATTCCTCTCCGCGGTCTATATCGCCCTTCATAGACGTGGCAATGGAATCGATTATCGAGGCGAGCGTGTTAACGGCTCTGCCGAGCTTTTTTCTGTCTTTCGTTTGTTTTTGTTTCGTTTTTGCTTCTTTCAAGTTATACCTCCTTTCTGACAAGCCAATGATAACCCTTTTTTGGGGGCATTTCTCCCCGTCGTTGAATAAGATGTTAGGGGTAAGGTCAGTAAAAAAGAAAGGAATGATATGAATGTGTATAGTATCGGTAAAGACTATGACTGCCGCAATAAAGGCAAGAAAAACACTTTCCGGTGCGGGTATCGAGTCGGAGATACTGAGCCTTGACAGAACTCTGACGAAAAACGGCTGTGCTTACGGGCTCGGATATCCCTGCGCTGAGAGCCGTCAGGTGGAGAGGATACTGAAAATGAGTAAAGTAAGCTACGGAGAGTTTATCGGAAGAAGGGGGGAATAGCCTTTGCAAAACTATCTTGATAACGCCGCTACCACCTTCCCGAAGCCCTTTGCGGTAAGGAGGGAAATGGACCGATGCATGGCATCCTATTGCGGAAATCCCGGAAGGGGAAGCCATAAAATGGCGCTGGCGGCAGCTGAAAAGCTATATTCTGCAAGAAGCCTTGCCGCAGAGCTTTTCGGCGCTCCGTCGCCTGACAGAGTTGCATTTACCCTCAACGCCACCTACGCTCTCAATCTTTCCATACTTGGACTCGTGCCGCCCCAAAGCCACGTGCTTATCTCGGATCTTGAGCATAACAGCGTTCTGCGTCCCGTGGAATACCTGAAAAGGCACAGGGGCGTTTCCTACAGCGTATTCTCTACTGAGGGAGACGTGGAAGAAAACGTCCGCTCGCAAATAAAAAAGGATACGAGGGCGCTTATCTGCACCCACGCATCCAACGTGACGAACAAGATCCTCCCCCTTGAGGCGATAGGGAAGGTGCTTTCCGATAGAGGAATACTATTTATAGTTGATGCATCCCAAAGTGCGGGAAGCCACAGGATAGAAATGACCGACTGGGGCATAGACGCTCTTTGTATGCCGGGACATAAGGGGCTTCTTGCGCCTCAGGGGATAGGACTGGCGATATTTTCCGAAAGGGTGACGCCCCGGCCCTTTATCACGGGAGGAAGCGGCGTGTTTTCAAGAGAGGTAACAATGCCCGAAGACCTTCCAGACAGGCTGGAGGCGGGAACGATGCCTACCCCTGCCGCCGCAGGACTCTTTGAGGGACTGAAGTACGTTATGAAAAGGGGAGAAGGGGATATACATGAATGGGAGTCTAAGCTCGTAAAAAGGATAAGAGATGCCTTTTGCGACGATCCGAGAATATACACCTATTCAGGAGGAGAGGGTCCCATCTGGCTTTTTAATATAAAGGGAGTGCCGTCTCAGAAAACGTCGGCACTTCTTGATAAGCAGGGAATATGCACCCGTCCCGGGCTCCATTGCTCACCTCTTGCCCATAAAACACTGAAAACTCCCGAGGACGGAGCCGTCCGTGTCAGCGCAGGCCCCCTGACGGAGCCGTGGCAGGCAGAGCATTTTATAAGGAGTCTTTCCCTCATCCTTGATACGCTGTAGACTGCATTGACAATCCCTTTGCTTTGGGGTATAATGATCCTATAAAAACACGGGAGGTCGCCATGGCTTTTGTTGATCTGAAATTTTACAGTAACGTTCTCGGTATGCAGACAGAGGTGTCTGTCATTATACCTCAGGGAGAAAACTCGGGTGAGATAGGCGTTGAACAGAATACCCGTCCCGGCCCATATAAGTGTCTTTATCTTCTCCACGGTCTCAGCGACGATCATACCATATGGATGAGGAGGACCTCTATTGAGCGCTATGCTTCTCAGTACGGTATCTGCGTCGTTATGCCCCGCGCTGATAAGAGCTTTTATACTGATATGAAGTACGGTATGAAGTACTATACTCATATCGCAAAGGAGATCCCCGCGGTTATCCGCGAGTTCTTTAACGTATCCGCAAAGCGGGAGGATAACTATATTGCAGGTCTTTCCATGGGCGGCTACGGCGCATTGAAGATCGCCCTCCGCGAGTGCCACAGCTTCTGCAAGGGTGCCGGCCTTTCGCCTTGCTCCGATATCAGAGCCATTGTTGGCGCAGGCGGATATGAGGAGATAATGTTACCCATTTTCGGAGAGGGAAGAGAGGTACAGCCGGATGATGATCTTCTTTTCCTTGCGGATGCCAAAAAGGACGATCCCAACCGCCCCGCACTGTTTGTGGGAATTGGAACCGAGGATTTCCTCTATGAAAACAATAAGGCATTTTGTGCAAAGGTCCGTGATCTTGGCTACGATTTCACCTACCGCGAGGGCCCCGGCGTACACTCCTGGGATTTCTGGGATGAATATATAAAGCACGTCCTCTGGTGGATGTTCAGACAGTAAAAAAAGAGAAGACCCGTTGTATAAAACGGAGTCTTCTCTTTTTATTATTTACTTTCACTGTCTGAAATAATCCGCATAAGCATATGATCGAAGATCATATGAACGTCCTCGGAGATCTGCATATCGTCGATGGCGGCGTGCATGGA
Source organism: Oscillospiraceae bacterium (assembly GCA_015063955.1). GTDB lineage: Bacteria > Bacillota > Clostridia > Oscillospirales > CAG-272 > Avispirillum. The sequence continues at coordinate 8,283 of SVTD01000042.1, forward strand.
ATAGTCGCAAAGCTCTCTGAGCTTTCCTCCGGAGTATCCTGTAATACCTACTACGACAGCGCCGACGCTCTTTGCAAATTCAACGGCTTTTATGATATTTTTTGAATTTCCGCTTCCGGAGATCGCTATGACCAGGTCTCCCTTGCAAAGCTTATCCTTGAGCTGGAAGGAGAATATATCGTCGTAGCTCAGGTCGTTTGCAATGGCGGTTATCGTGGGTACGTTATCCGAAAGGCATTCGCAGAGAAACTTCTTTCCGCCGATATTTTCGTATATCCCCTTGGAAAGGTCGCAAACCATATGGCTTGCAGTTGCGCTGCTTCCGCCGTTGCCCATGGTATAGATGGCGGCTCCCCGATCTCTGGCTGCGAGAATGGCGCCCACGGCGTCGTTCAGCTCCGAAAGATCAAGGCTTTTCAGCACCTGTATTTCCGTTTCCAGATATTTTTGTATATCCGATCTAAAATCTTTCATAGTTGCTTCCTATCAGTATCTTCTGTTGTTTTCCCAGTTCCACGCATCGAGAAGGATCTCCTCGATTCCGCTGTGAACGGGATCCCATCCAAGAATGCTTCGAGCCTTATCGTTGGATGCCACGAGGCTTTGGGGATCACCCTCGCGTCTGTCTGCAAGAACGTAGGGAACGGTCTTGCCCGTAACCTTTTCAAGCGCCTTGATCATCTCAAGAACGGTGAAGCCCGTATTGCTTCCCAGGTTGAAGGCATCGGAGGTGTCGTTTTCCATTATGTATTTAAGGCCGAGGAAGTGGGCCTCTGCAAGGTCGAGTACGTGGATAAAGTCTCGGATGCAGCTTCCGTCGCGGGTATCGTAATCAGTTCCGAAAACGCTGAAGGGCTTTCCGGAGATAGCAGCCTTGATCATTACGGGAATGAGATGAGTTTCGGGATTGTGAGCTTCGCCGATTATACTGTTCTTTGAGTCTCCCGCCGCGCAGAAATAGCGGAATGCGCAGTATCTGATGCCGTAAGCCTTTTCGTAATCGGCAAGAAGCTTTTCGCCTATAAGCTTCGTCATACCGTAGGGGTTTATGGGCTCCTGGGGATGTCCCTCATCCATGGGGGTATACTGAGGAGCGCCGAAGGTTGCGGCAGAGGAGGAGAATACGAAATACTTGATGCCGTTATCAACGCAGGCATCAAGAAGAGTCTGCATATTGGTTACGTTATTTCTGTAATATCTTGAGGGGCGCTTAACGGAATCGGGAACGGATGCAAATGCGGCAAAATGAACTACCGCATCGAATTTTTCCTCTTTCATAAGCTTATCGAGAAGCTCACGGTCGCCGAAATCTCCGCGCACCAGTCTTCCGCATATTACAGATTCGGCATGACCGTCGCTGAGGTCATCTATAATGACAGTTTCTATTCCTTTTTCACAGAGCAGCATATTGGTGTGACTTCCGATATAGCCTGCGCCGCCGGTGATAAGAACCTTCATTTTTGCTACCACGCTTTCATTTTATTTTTTATCTTTTTCGAGTATTTCAAGAACGGCACTGTAAAGATCCTCAGTCTTTACGGTGCGAACGCCGAACCGCTCTCCTGCCAGCACGTCGCTGTCGCTGTCGCCGATCATCCATGATGAAGCTTTGTCAATGGGGTGGTCCGCGGCGGCCTTCAGAAGCAGGCCGATGTCAGGCTTTCTGCAGGTGCACTCTCCGTTATTGTGGGGGCACACGTAAATGCCGTCCACGTGGGCGCCGCATTTCGAGAGCTCCTCGCTCATATAGGAGTGGATACGCTCTAAGTCCCTGACCGTCATAAGGCCTCTTGCAATGCCTCGCTGATTTGTAACCACAAGTACGAGATAGCCGTTATCGTTAAGAAGCTTTACAGCCTCGGGTACTTTTTTCAAAAGCTTAAAATCGGATGGGCTTTTTATATAATCGTGCTCGGGGGCTTTTACGTTTATAAGTCCGTCTCTGTCGAGAAATACAGTCTTACGCAATGAATACCACCCGGCTTCCGCTCTGAGAAACGTGGAAATCCATACGGCGAAGACCGATAGCCGCCTCAAGAGCGTCCTGATACTGCTCGTCGCAGTAGAAGAGGAGGAAGCCGCCGCCGCCTGCTCCGAGAAGCTTACCGCCGGCAGCACCGGACTCCATAGCCTTTTCGTAGAGCTCGTTTATGGCACCGTTGCTGATGCCGGAGGCAAGGGACTGCTTTTTCAGCCATCCCTCGTGGAGGGCCTTGCCGAAGGATTCGTTAAAGCCGTTCGTAATAAGCTCCGTATACATACAGTCAGCCTGATTCTTCATAAAAGCAAGAGTTTCAAGCTTTGATGAGGTGTTCTTTTTCTGTTCCGTAAGGACCTCGTCTGCGCTTCTGCGCATACCCGTATAGAACATAACGAGCTTCTGGCGCATCTTACGTGCACCTGCATCGTCAAGATATATCTTCTTTCTCGTAACCGTTCCGTCGGGATTGAAGGAGAAGTAGTTCGTGCCGCCGTATGCCGCCGCATACTGATCCTGCTTGCCTATGGGATGCTTGAGAACGTCGATCTCAATGTGGCAGGCCTGCTCCGCAAGCTCCTTTGCTGAGGGACGGTAGCCTACGTAAGTGTACAGTGCATTGAGAAGACCGACGGTGAACGTGCTGGAAGAGCCCAGTCCCGTTCCTGAGGGGATATCGGAAATTGAAGTGATCTCAATTCCGCCCTTGATGCCTACGAGCTTCAGGCACTCCTTTGCAAGCTCGTGGTGAAGCTCCTCTACCTCGTTAACTATCTCGGTCTTTGAGTAGCTTACGCGGATCTTGTTGTCGAACTTTTTGTTAACGGTAATGAAGATGTATTTATTGATTCCGGAGCTGACTACGGCACCGCCGTTTTCAAGATAGTAATCGGGGAGGTCGGTTCCTCCGCCGGTGAAGCTAATTCTCAGGGGTGTTTTTGTAATTATCATAAGGCCACTCCTCGTTTGCTTTTTCGTAGTTTTCCATAGTTCCGATGTCCCTTATGTAGCCATCGGTATACCAGCCGTACATTTTGCCTATAAGGTTCGGGAGAACGTCTTTGCCAAAATCGATGGGAGAGGTGCTGTCGCTGAGATGATCGAAAATTTCATTCGTAGCAATATACATACCTGCATTTGCCAGATTGCTTTTTGGCTCCTCGGGCTTTTCTACGAACTCTGTGATGAGTCCGTTTTCGTCAACAGCCGCAATTCCGCACTGCTTCGGGAGATTTGTGTGGAAGAGAGCCATGGTAAGAGCGGCGCCGCTTTTTTTGTGAAACTTATAAAACTCAGAAAAGTCAGTGTCGGTAAGGTTGTCTGCGTAGCAGATGAGAAAATCCTCCTCGCCCTCAACGAAGCTCTTGTTGTCTCTGATAGTGCCGCCGCTTCCGAGAAGGGAGGGCTCGTATGCCTCGTATACGGTAAGACCCGTGTTCTTTTCGTTGTACTCCCTTATAAACTCACGAACGGGCTCGTAAAGGTAATGGGTATTTACAAGAACCTCGGTAACTCCGTGGGTATGAAACAGATCGAGCCACCAGCCGAGGAGAGGACGGCCGTGTATGGGTACCATACATTTGGGGGTGGTATCGGTTATGGGGCGCAGGCGTGTTCCGAAGCCTGCCGCAAGCAAAAATGCCTTCATTTAGCACCTGTACCTTTCACTACGACCGCAACGGTCTTGAAAAGAATCTTAATGTCAAGGGCAAAGGAGCGATGCTGAACGTAATAAAGCTCAAGCTCCTGGCGCTTTCCGCTTTCGTAAGTGCAATCGCTTCTGCCGTTTACCTGCCAGTACCCCGTAATACCGGGTCTGACGGAGAGAAGAACGTCGCGGTTTTCTCCGAAAAAGCCTATTTCGGATTCAACTGCGGGGCGGGGGCCGATGAGAGACATTTCACCCTTGAGAACGTTAAAGAGCTGAGCCAGCTCGTCAAGGCTTGTCTTTCTCAAGAATCTGCCGATCTTCGTTATTCTGGGGTCATTATCAAGCTTGATCTCTTTTTTATACTGCTCAAGCTGCTCGGGGGTGAAGTGCTTTTCAAAATTATCTGCATCCTCAACCATGGTGCGGAACTTAAGCATATAATAATTCTTTTTCTTGCCTACGCATTCTCTTTTATGTATGACCCTTCCGCCATCCTCAAGCTTTATAAGTATGGCAATGACGGCAAGAAGGGGAGAGAGGAGAATGATCGCAATAAGGGCAACAAAAAAATCAAGGGCTCTCTTGACGGCAGTATATACTTTTTTCGGCTTAAACTCTATTCTTTCGACCTCTTTGGTCGTTACGGTCTGAGTTGTATCATTTGAATACATAAAAATGCTCCAAATTACTTTATTATTAATATAATTACATACATAAACAGTATATAATAAAAATGAACAAAAAGCAATAGGATGCGCCAAAATAAGTATGGATAAATAAGGAAGCGGATTAAGGCGCCTCGAAAGTCATATTTGTTTTGCGACAGTATAAAGACCTGTACAACGTGTACAGGTCTTTATACGGCGCAAATTATTTTTTCTTGATCTTTTCCCAGTATGCTTCGGCGGCCTTTTCCGTCTTGTTTTCACCGTAGGTGTAATATCTTTTGCCCTTGAGATCGTCGGGAAGATACTGCTGATCCACCCAGTGATCCGGATACTCGTGGGGATATTTGTAGCCCTTGAAAAGAGGGCTTCTCAGATGGGTGGGAATAGACTGGCCGTAGCCGTTTCGGATGTCCTCTGCGGCGGCGTCAAGAGCGCAGTAGGCAGAGTTTGACTTCGGTGCCGTGGCAAGCATAACGGCGGCGTTTGCAAGGGGGATGCGAGCCTCGGGAAGGCCCAGCTCCTTTGCGCTTTCAACGCAGGCGCGGGTGATTACGGCGGCCATAGGGTAGGCGGCTCCGATATCCTCACTTGCTATTACCATAAGACGTCGGCAGGGCGATATAAGATCGCCGCCCTCAAGAAGCCGTGCGAGGTAGAACACCGCCGCATCGGGATCGCTGCCCCGGATGGACTTTTGCAGGCAGGAGAGAAGATCGTAGTGAACGTCGCCGTCCCGGTCAAAGCAGCCTGCCATAATGGAGGGAAGTATTTCCCGGGCACGCTCTTCTGTGATCCTGCCATCCCCGAGGGAGGCGGCGCAGTCAAGGAGAGTAACGGCACGGCGCACGTCTCCGCCGGCGCAGCCTGCTATGTAGGAAAGAGCGTCGCCGTCGGCACCGTCGGGGCAGAGGACCTCTGCGTGACGGCTGAGGAGGGGAACCATCTCCTTTGCGGGTACGGGCTTGAACTCAAACACGCAGCATCTTGAAAGAAGGGCGTCGTATATGTAATAATAGGGATTTTCCGTAGTGGATGCGATAAGGGTTATGCGGCCGTCCTCAAGGTACTCAAGGAGGGACTGCTGCTGCTTTTTGTTGAAATACTGTATCTCGTCAAGATAGAGAAGTATGCCGCCCTGACCGAACATTCCCTCCGTTTCGGAGGCGATAGCCTTTACGTCGGAAAGGGAAGCGGTTGTAGCGTTAAGGCGGCGCAGCTCCATGCCGGAATTGGCGGCGATAATGGAAGCGCAGGTGGTCTTTCCCGTGCCGGGAGGGCCGAAGAAGATCATGCTTGTGATACGTCCGTTTTCGCACATTCTGCGAAGGACTCCGTTCTTTCCCACAAGATGACCCTGACCGCATACCTCGTCAAAGGATGTGGGCCGCAGTCTGTCTGCGGCAGGCTTTGTTTGTGACATTTGGAAACCTCTTTTTCGTGATAATCTAATTATAAATGATTCGCCAGATTTGTCAATGGTAAAAGAAAAAGCGATGTCTGAGACTGCCGTAATTGTAAATTTTTGAATATTTTTGAATTTTTATACAGAGAAATTTTGAAGATAAATTTGTGCACATTTAACAAAAACACAAAAAATCAGGATGGTTAGCCTGAACTAACCGTTGTGCATTTTGTCGCTAAAACAGCGAAAAAAAGGCCCTGAGAAACATAAAAAATAAAAAACACATAATATTTTAAAAAATAATGTAAAAATATGCGAAAACTATGGAATTTATATTTAGGTTGTGATATAATGTTTTGAGAAAAATCATATGGCCAGGAGGACATATTTCATGAAAAAAACTTTGACATCGGTACCTTTTACCGACACACCCGAACAGAAGGCGAAGCTTGATGCCATCATCGAGAACCTCAAGGAGCAGCCCGGCTGTCTTATGCCCATTCTCCAGCAGGCTCAGGATGTATACGGCTACCTTCCCCCCGAGATCCAGAAGTATATCGCTCTCAAGCTCGAGATCCCCGTATCCGAGGTTTACGGCGTAGCAACCTTCTACTCTCAGTTCCTTCTCAACCCCAAGGGCGCTCATCCCGTAGCTGTATGTCTCGGTACTGCTTGCTACGTAAAGGGTTCCGGCGACCTTATGGAGAAGCTTGAGTCCATTCTCGGTATCAAGAACGGCGGAATCACAGCTGACAAGAAGTTCAGCCTTGACGCAACAAGATGTATCGGTGCTTGCGGTCTTGCTCCCGTTCTTACCGTTGGTGAGGACGTATACGGCAGACTTACAGTTGACGATATCCCCGGTATTATCGCTAAGTATTAATAGGCGGAGACCGAGCTTATGAAAATCGGAACTATAGCCAATCTTCTTTCTGCAGAGGTGCTCTGCGGCGCGGATGAGCTTGACAGCGAGGTGCACTCTGCGTGTGCCAGCGACATGATGAGCGACGTGCTTGCATTCGTTAAGGATCAGGCAGTTCTTCTCACAGGTCTCGTCAATCCTCAGGTCATCAGAACAGCCGTTATGATGGATATGCGCTGCGTTGTATTCGTTCGCAGAAAGGCTCCTTCGGAGGATATGATCGCCCTTGCCGAGGAATCCGGCATCGTGCTGATGAAATCCAACCTGAGAATGTTTGAAGCCTGCGGCATCCTCTACAGCGAGGGGCTCTGCGGCTCCAAAGAGGGTACTGCCAATGCTTGACGACGTAGTCAGATTCACCTTCAATGTTGACGGCGAGGACTTTTCGTCAGCGGGAGCGGCATCCGTTCAGGTAAAAAAGCATCTGAGGCAGATGGGCTTTTCTCCCGAAATAATCCGTCGCGTATCCATTGCGATGTACGAGGGAGAGATCAATATGGTCATCCATGCGGACGGCGGTGTTGCAACGGTTGAGGTAACCGATGAGAGCATCGTTATGATCCTTGAGGACCATGGACCCGGAATCCCCGATGTATCCCTTGCGCTGAAGGAGGGCTTCTCCACAGCCAAGGACAATATCCGTTCTCTCGGATTCGGCGCAGGTATGGGCCTGCCCAATATGAAAAAATATTCCGATTCTTTAGAGATTGAAACTGAAGTCGGCAAGGGCACGAAGATCACGATGAAGGTCAACGTGTGATTGCCGGTTTGGAGCAGTTATGATAGAGTACAAGCATTCTGTGTCCCTTGACGTGTCAAAGTGTAAGGGGTGCACGCATTGCTTGCAGCGTTGTCCCACCGAAGCGATTCGGGTGAGAGACGGCAGGGCCGCCATCAATTCACAGAAGTGCATCGATTGCGGCGAATGCATAAGGGTATGTCCCTACAATGCGAAAAAAGCTACCCATGACTCACTTGACTGTCTTGAAAATTATAAGTACAAAATAGCGCTTCCCGCCCCCGCTCTCTACGGTCAGTTTGATAACCTTGACGATATTGACTTTGTCATTCAGGGCCTTTTGGATATGGGCTTTGACGACGTGTTCGAGGTGGCGAAGGCGGCGGAGATGGTCTCCGGCTACACACGGCAGTACCTGAAAAAGGAGGGGCTGAAAAAGCCCGTCATCAGCTCAGCGTGCCCCGTAGTCGTAAGACTTATAAGAATGCGCTTTCCGTTCCTTTGCGAAAACATAATGCCCATTCTCCCTCCCGTTGAGGTGGCGGGAATGCTGGCGCGCGAAAAAGCATTAAAGGAGCACCCGGAGCTTGAGCCTTCGGATATCGGCTGTATATTCATTTCCCCCTGTCCCGCAAAGGTCAGCTACGTGAAGAACAGCTTTTCCGGAGAGAAGAGCAATATCGACTGTGTCGTTTCCGTTTCCGACGTTTATTTCAAGCTTATTGACGTAATGAAAAAGTCAAATGAGCCCACGGTAGGCACCGAAGCAGGAAACGTAGGCGTCAGCTGGGCAATTTCCGGCGGCGAGTGCACCGCGGTGTTTAATGATAAATACCTTGCGGCAGACGGTATTGAAAACGTTATCAGGGTTCTCGATCAGATCGATAATTCCGATTTCCCGTTTCTGGAGTTCGTAGAGCTCAACGCCTGTAACGGAGGATGCGTCGGCGGTGTAATGACCGTTGCAAATCCCTACATAGCGAGAGCGAGGATCCAGTCTCTCAGAAGATATCTTCCCGTGTCCCCCAATCTCCATCCCGGTGACGGCGACGTTCCCGAGGAGGTAATGCTTGAGGGATTTGAGTACATTCCCACAGCACCCCTTTCCGAAGACAGAAAGGAAGCAAGGAGAATGATGTCAGAGATCCAGGAGATCAGAAAGGACCTTCCCGATCTTGATTGCGGCTCCTGCGGAGCACCGAGCTGTGCCGCTTTTGCAGAGGATATTATAAGAGGTGATATCTGCGCGGATGAGTGCGTGGTATTCATGAGAAAGGTATTCCATGATTACCTGTCCGCCCATCCTTACGAGAGCGTCACCGAAAAAACAGATAAAAACGAGAGCGAGGAATAAAGAGATGAACAGTCTTGAAGCCCTTGCAAAGGAGATAGGTGTTAAGCATATTTGCGGCAGCCTCGATAAAGAGATCTGCGGCTGCTATGCGGGAGATCTGCTCAGCTGGGTAATGAGCCACGCGCAGTACGGCGACGTTTGGGTGACCATCATGTCAAACATCAACGTCGTTGCCGTTGCAAGCCTTACCGAGTGCGCCTGCGTCATTATGGCGGAGGGCGTCACCCCCGACAGCGAAGTGCTGAAGGTGGCTGAGGAAAAGGATATCACTGTTTTCTCCGATAATCGCTCTACATACGAGCTGTGCTGTCTGGTAGGACAGTACCTTAAAAACAATGAATAAGTATTACTACGATCTGCATATACATTCCTGCCTCTCCCCCTGCGGCGACGATGATATGACTCCGTCCAATATCGCAGGTATGGCGGCGATCAAAGGACTGCAGATCATAGCCCTCACCGACCATAATACCACACAGAACTGTCCTGCATTCTTTAAGGCCTGCAGAAGACAGGGCATCATCCCGATCCCCGGAATGGAGCTGACTGTGGCGGAGGATATACATCTTCTGTGCCTCTTCCGAACTCTGGAGGCGGCAATGGAATTCGGTCGGAGGGTGGATGAACATAAGATCCCATATGATAACCGTCCCGAAATATTCGGCCGCCAGCAGGTGGTCGATGAGGAGGATAACTTCATCAGAGAAGAGAGATACCTGCTTTTGAATGCAACCACTCTTTCTCTTGACGAGGGAACCGAACTTTGCCGCGAGTGCGGCGGTGTCTGTTATCCCGCCCATATTGACCGTACGTCAAACGGCGCGGTGGCAATTCTCGGTACTTTCCCCGACTGGGAGGGATATACGGCATATGAGGTGAGCAACTCAGGCAGCCGAAGCGAGGAGGAGGAAAAATTCCCCTGCCTTAAATCGATGCCCTGCGTAAAAAGCTCAGATGCCCATTATCTTTGGGATATATCTGAGGCGGAAAACTTCTTTACACTTTCGGACGAGCCCTATTCTTCACAGCTTGTCCGCGACAAACTTATCGATCTTCTGGAGGGAAAATGACTGATCTGTCACTTTATATTCTGGATATTACGATGAACTCTGTCAGAGCCGGTGCAAAGAATATATCCGTCACGCTTGAAGAAGTAAATAAGGTTCTGACAGTAACGATCACCGACGACGGCTGCGGAATGTCCGCCGAGCAGGTGGAAAAGCTTTCGAACCCCTTCTTCACCACAAGAACTACCAGAAAGGTAGGACTTGGTATCCCCTTTCTCCGGATGCTTGCTGAGCAAACCGGGGGCAGGGTAGACATAGCTTCAAAAAGCGTTGCGGAATTCGAGGATCACGGAACCGTGGTGACAGCCACCTTCCATTCAGATCATATCGATTTCGTTCCCCTCGGGGACCTTTGCGAAACTATGATAACTCTCATTCAGGGCAGCCCCGATATCGATTTCGTATACAGTCATACATCAGATGAAGGTGTCGAGGTCGCATTGGATACCCGTGAGATGAGAGCAATTCTCGGGGAGGATATCCCCCTGAACTCCTTTGAGGTTTTGGCGTTCGTTCGCGGATTCCTCAAGGATCAGTACGCTCAAAAATAAAAATTTATATATACGAAAGGAACAAACATCATGAAAACTTTAGCGGAACTTGCTGCTATCAGAGAGCAGATGAAGGACAAGGTCGCTATCCGTACAGGAAGCGGCGAAGTTCGCGTAGTTGTCGGTATGGCAACCTGCG
>SVTD01000043.1 GCA_015063955.1 Oscillospiraceae bacterium
CGGCGAAACCACAGTTATCGAGGCTCCCGGACACAGCTTTGAGGACGGCAGATGCACGGTATGCGGAGAGGCAGACCCCGACTGGTCTGACACTCCCGACTACACCCCCGGCGACGTAAACGGTGACGGCGAGGTCAATGCAATGGATATGAACGTTGCAAAGAGAATCATTGCAGGAACCGTAACACCCACAGCGGAGCAGGTTCTCGCAGGAGACCTCAGCGGCGACGGAGTGTTCAACGGAGTAGACTCAAACTACCTTGCAAGACTTATTTCCGGCACAAACTGATAATAAGAAAGCCCCCGAAAGGGGGCTTTCAGTTTGTCGATAAACTTATCGACAAACTGAAGTTGGGCTGTCGAAAAGGATGCAGAAGCCACGATTTGGGGCTCGTCGCCGTACAAAGGTACGCAAGAGACTCAAATCTCGGCTAAAAAGCCGCAAAAAAACGGAAATCCGCCGATTCTTCGGCGGATTTCTTCCTTATTTGATCTTCAATTACCGCTTTCTTGATCTGTCTTTTGATCGCGGCTTTTGTTCTGCGCCTTTTTCGATAGCCTGAAGCCTAAGCAAAGCATAGGCTTTTTCTCATGCTTATCAGCCGCTGATCTCGTCGATAAGAGCAAGCATATCCTTGAAATACTGCTGCTTCTTTGCAACGGTTGCATTGATGCAATCCTGCTCGGTAGCGTCGTACTTCTCGATCTCCTCGGGCTTTGCCTTTCCCTTATAGATGCGGTCTGCAGTCTGCGCGAAGTTGATATCGAGGCATACGATCTCGCCTGCCTGCTCGCAAACTACGATGTTGGACTTGCCGGCGAGAAGCTCTGCAACTGCACGGCTACCCATCTTAGCTGCGCAAACTCTGTCGCGAAGAGTGGGGTTACCGCCGCGAACAACGTGAGCAAGGCGTGCAAACTTTGTTTCGATTCCTGTCTTTTCCTGGATTCTCTTTGCGAATGCAGGATCAGCGTAGTCGGGGATAAGCTCGGATACTACAACGATGAAGCCACGCTTGCCGTCATTCTTAAGGCGGATCATCTTCTCGATCATTGCATCCTCATCGAAGGGCTCCTCTGCGATAACGCAGGCAACTGCACCGCAAGCAACAGCAGTCTGAACGGCGATACCGCCTGCATGGTTACCCATAACCTCAACAACGTTGCAGCGAGCGTGAGATTCGCAGGTATCACGGAGTCTGTCGATCATCTCAACTACGGTGTTCATTGCCGTATCGTATCCGATGGAGTAATCGGTAGACGTAATATCGTTGTCGATCGTACAGGGAATACCGATTGTGGGGATGCCGCGGTTGGAGAGGTCAGTTGCGCCACGGAAGGTTCCGTCACCGCCGCAGGCAATGATACCGTCGATCTCGTACTTCTTGCAGGTTGCAACAGCCTTTGCCATACCCTCCTCAGTCTTGAACTCGTGACATCTGTCGGAGTAGAGCATTGTACCGCCGTGAGTAACTACGTTGGAAACGTCGCGGGCAGTAAGGGGGCGCACGTTATCGTTAACGAGTCCGGAGTAACCGCCGTTGATGCCGATAACCTCGATGCCCTGAGCGAGAGCAGCTCTCACAACTGCGCGAACCGCATTATTCATACCGGGGGCATCGCCACCGCTTGTAAGAACGCCGATTCTTCTGAAATTAGCCATTGTTATTTCCAAACCTTTCTTTTCGTTCAATAATATACGATATTATTTTACTACCTATTGTGCAAAAAATCAAGTAATTTGCCGAAAATTGGATCAATTATAGGCAGAGTAAATGCGTGCGCCTTCCTCAGTATAATCGTAGCAATAGATGGGCTTTCCGTCCTCGTAGAAGATATCCCTGTAATTGAATCCGCTTTCATCGTAAAGGCATTCCGTGTAGCTGAGGATAGTGCCGTCGGGGGCGCAGGTGAGGATGCGGGATATCTTTTTTTCTGCGTTGTATTCGTTTTTTATCTCCTGAGTCAGCTCGTCGGAGCTTGAATAGTACTTAACTGAGCTGAGAAGGCCTCCCTCGGAATACTCGTATAATCCGTATTCCATAAGGCTTCCGTACATATATTTGTTCAGAGAAGCTACCTTTTTATTTTCGCCGAAAACATACTCCGTGTAAGCGATAACGTCGCCGTTGGCGTCAAGACGCTCTTCAAGGGTGGTGTCGCCGTCCTCGGTATAGGAGTACCGTTCGCCTCCGATGTATCTGTCATCGGTGTAAAGAGCGATCGAGGTTATATTACCCTTGTTGTCGTAGCGGTAATCGTCGCGGCACTCGAAGGAATCCTCTGTATACTGGCGAACCATCTGAGAGAGAAAGCCCTCTGCTGAATAGTTGTAGTTCCAGGTATCGGTGACCTTGTCGCCAACTTTTGTGGTGATGGTGCGCAGACGTCCGTTTTCCCAGTAATCGTATTCGTTGCGGCTGATCTCAATACCGTTTTCATAGGTAATGCTTGAAACCACTCTGTCAGAGTTGCCGCCGTCGCTGTATTCATAGTATACGCCGTTTTCGGGGTGCTGACTCTCTTCATTTGCGGTAGTATCGGCAGTTTTTTTGCCGCCGCAGGAGGAAAGCACGAGCATAAGCAGAAAAACGGATATAAGTATGAGCTTATTCTTCAACAGTTTCACCGCCGTTTTCTATGATCTTGCCGAATTCGTCGTAGTAGACGTCCTCAAGGAGCTCGTCGTTAAGGAATGAGCATTGTCTTGTTTTCTTTCCGTTTTCCGAGTAGTACGTCTTTTCTGCGTAAACGTCATTACCCACGTAGGTCTTGACAGTTTTCTTTTCGGGGGTAATAAGGTCGTAGTAATAGTCGTACTCAACGATCTCGGAAAGAAGATGGTACTTATAGGTAGTGATCTTGATAACGCTGCCTGCAACGTTCTTTTCGAGAAGGGAGCTTTCTATCTCTCTGCGGTCCTTGTCGAAAACGGTTATGTACTCCTTGTTGCCGTCCTGGAAGTAATCGCGCTGACCTATATAAACGTTGTCCTTGTAATAGATCTCGGACTTGACGTTGCCCTTTTCATCGTAGATGTACTCAACCTCATCGTGAGGGGCAAGGGTGGTGTCAGAGCCGTCGGCGGAGGGCTTTTTCGCCTTATCGGATTCATTGGTTATCGCAAGCACCGCCGCAACTATACCTCCGATAATAAGAGCTGCCGCCAATACCAGCAGAAGGATTTTTGTTACTTTATTCATATAGCTTGTTCCTTTCAGAGCTAAACATACTCACATCTATATATTATACCGCCGCAGTCACCGTTTGTCAATCTCAGAGGCATCCGATACGTAGCGTTCGTAGTAAAAAAGGTACTGCTGAGCAATTCCTGCGTATTCACCGAAAACGGTTGGGTCAAGTCCGTTCTCGAATCGGTTGGCAATAACCTTTTTTATCCATACGTCAACAGGAAAAGCATCGAGCCTCTCAAAGCCGAAGAGAAGAGCACAGGCGGCAACCTTTGGGCCTACGCCCTTAACGGAGAGGAGAAGACTTTCGGCATCTGCATAATTTTCGCAAGCCCTTACTCTGTCGAGTAAAAGCTCGCCCGAGGCTACCTTTGAGGCGGCATCGAATATGTATTTTGCCCGAAATCCCGTGCGAAGTTCGAATATTGCAGCCTCTCCTGCGTCTCTCAGAGCCTCAGGGGAGGGGAAGGTGTAGCCGCCCTCTATCCTCTCGCCGTATTTTTCACACATTGCGGTGATGATCTTCTTGATTCGGGGGATATTGTTGTTCTGGGAAACGATGAAGGAGCAAAGGGCCTCCCAAGGCTCCTGACGAAGGATACGGATGCCCGTTGATGCCTCAGCGGCTCTTTTTATATGCTCTGCGTCCTTGCCGGAAAGAGCGGAGAAGAGCCTTTCGTTTATCACGTCGTAATCGCAGTCAAGGGCAAGATAGGAAAGCCAGAGATTGTTGAAATCCTCCTCGGAGGAATAAACGTACAGCTTGCCGTCGCCGTTTTCTGCAAAGCGGACGTATTTGCCGCAGGCGATGCCCTCAACCTCGTATTTGTAGGTAGGATCGGAAACGGGATCGAAGCGAAAGCACTGCCCGCAGTCAAAGGTGCGAAAAACTGAAAAGTCGCCGATCCCCTCAACGGTCAGCCATCCGTTTTCGCTTTTTGTTATATAAGGAACGTTCATATTGAAAAACTCCTGTGGATAGGTTATAATAAAATTAATATATCAACGTAGGGGCGACCTGCGGTCGTCCGATGCAAACTAAATGGGTTGATTGAATCATTGTTTTAACACACAAATTGACGATTCAATCGTAGGGGAGGGGCTTCGGAACCCCTAAAGCTCGCAGGCTCACTTCAGGGAACCCTCGGCTTGCTGCTCCCGCCCATCTGCACGCGAACCAAAACAAAATTTGGTGCACAAACAAACACAAAAGTTAAACGTAATTGTAGGGACCGACGTCCTCGACGGTCCTGACTACAGACATAACATCTCGCTGTGAATATCGTCCCGTTCACGGGAGCACCAAGGCACTCCCCTACGGTGTTTGGCGATGACTTATCGGGCACCGCGTGTTTGACGATATCGAAAATTACAGCTTAAAGAATAATGAATAAAGAATAAATAATAAATAATAAATAAAGAGGAATGTATGGAACAGCTTTATACCATCCCCGTAAACGAAGCATTTGAAAAGGGTCAGGAGGACGCAAGCCGAGGATGTCCCTTCTGCCGCCTTTACAGAAGGCTTGAACTCAACGAGCTGGATCTCATTCTCGGCGCATCAATGATGGAGCCTGACGTGAGAAAGAAAACAAACGAAAAGGGCTTTTGCCCCGATCACTATTCAAAAATGATGAAAAGAGGCAAGCGACTGCCCCTGTCCCTCATTCTCCAGAGCCATCTTGCAGAAGTGGACGGAATGCTGAAAAAGCCGGGAATCACCCCTGCCCTTGCAGGTGCAGACAGCGCAAAAAAGCTGAAGGCTCTTTCCGAGGATTGCTACGTTTGCGAGCGGATCGAAGCAAACTTTTCCAAAATGATCGAAACTGCGGCAATCCTCTGGGAAACAGACCCCGATTTTAAGTATAAGTGCTCTTCCCAGCCCTATTTCTGCCTGCCCCATTTCTCCCGCTACCTTTCGGCGGCAAAGGCGCAGATGAAGGGTAAGACCTTCGCGGAATTTTATAAATCCGTATATAAAAAGGAAGAAAAGGTTCTCGAAGACCTGCAGGACAAGATCGACCGCTTTGCAAAGAGCTTTGACTACCGCTACGCAAAGGAGCCATGGGACGATGCCAAGCGCGCCATCGAGGACACAATGCCCATCCTCAACGGCACCGACTGCACCGATGATGAATGACAAAACAATTGTACCATAAAGGTCGTATATTGTCAAAGGGAAGGAGGAGCATATGAGTAAATTATATGTGAATGAAATAAAAGAGATAAAGCTCAAAAGAATATTCAACGTGCTGAATTTTAAATGTTATCATATGATATATTTATCCTTTGCAGCAGTATTCATCTATGGTATAGTTATGCTGGTAAAGGGGGAAGGCTCAGTCCTTTTGTGGCTTGGCGTAGCAACTTTGGTGATGTTGTTAGGCTATTTTATGGATATGGTTTCCTGCCCGAAGAGGTTAAAGATATACGGAGATACAGTTGAATTTTCAATGCTCAAGAGTATAAGCAGAAAGATCTCCTTCGGACACGTACACGGCTGGAGCCCTGTCAGAGTACATTACAGAATTGAGGACATTTCAAATGTTGTATTCGAGCAGAATTTCGTTGAAAGAATATTTGATGCAGGACATATTTCCTTTTCGGGAAAGGTGAGCATCGAAGCGAAAAGAGACGAGGATCGTGTCAGGATAAATGAAAAATACCATATATACGGTATCAGTAATTTTTCGGAATTCAAAAAGGAATTTGAAAGATAAAGAACCACCCCGAGGGGTGGTTTTTATCTTATATCAGTTCTTCCGACAAGGTAATCAATGGAAACGTTATAGAAATCGGCGATGCGGATAAGGATCTCCAGCTTCGGCTCGCGGGTCATAAGCTCGTAATTCTGATAAGTTTTCTCCGTAATATCGCAAAAGATCGCCACCTGTATCTGTGAAAGGCCTCTTTCTTTTCTCAGTTCCTTTAAGCGCATTGAAAGTATTTCTCTCATAACCATCACCTACAATTGTTATTGACGATCTTAGTATATTAGGTTATAATTATCTATACACCAACGATTGTTCGTATACAGGCGGAAGTGAGAAAAAATGATAACATTCGGAATACAAAAGAAAATAGATAGCCTTGGCAGGATAGTTCTCCCGAAGGAAATACGGGAGTTTTATTGTATGGATGAAAACGATACGGTCGAGGTAGTTCCAACAGAAAACGGAATCCTAATAAGAAAACACGGTTATAAGGTTAAAAAAACGGATGAAGAGAATAAAATGAAGATAGGCAAGTAGAATATAAGGCGTTCTTAGCCCAAGGCTCCCTCCGGGAGGGAGCTGTCGAGCAAAGCGAGACTGAGGGAGAGTGCGCAACTTAAAGCAAGTGCAAAAATCAAGTTACGCGGGCTCCTTCCACCGCTAAAGCGGTCCCCCTCCCTCCCGGAGGGAGGCTTTTACGATAGTATCGATATACTTGCAAACACCGCGAAAATTTGTATTGATCTGATGATTTGTAAATCGTATAACTTTCAGATTATATCCTTCAAGAATTTCCGTACGAAACTCATCTTTTTGCTTGCCTTCCTCGGTATAATGCTGTGAGCCGTCTATTTCAATAATTAGTTTTACTTTATGACAATAAAAATCAGCTATAAAGTTATCTATTGCTTTTTGACGCTGAAACCTTATTTCATAATTTGCCAGAAAGTCGTACCATAGGTGCTTTTCTTCCGGTGTTGCATTTTTTCGCAGATTTTTTGCAAGAATAATGTTCTTTTCATTATAGTCAAGTGACATATTATACCTCGGAATTTTAAATAACATCATTCGTATTATAACATAAAACCGTCAGAATCGTAGAGAAACTGACGGTTTTATGCTTATTTTATCTCTTAATTGTAATAGTAACAGCCTCGCCGTTGATGTTCCAGTCCTTGGAGATGCCCTCAAGGCCTGCCTCAAAGGTGAGTGCGTCGCAGAGAACTGCGGAACAGAAATCGGAGCTGTCCTTATCAAGGATAGACTTGATCTTGTCGCTTCCTACAACGGAAACTGCGATTCTGTCCATAACGTTGAAGTCGGAGTCCTTTCTCATTGTCTGAACCTTGGAGATAAGCTCGCGAACGAAGCCTTCCTCGATAAGGTCCTCTGTGAGAAGAGTGCAGAGAGCAACGGTAAGCTCGCCCTCGGCAACGGAATACCAGCCTTCCTTCTGCTGAACGTCGATAAGGAGGTCCTCCTTTGTAAGAGAAACGGGGCTGCCGTTTACCTCAAAGGAGAGAGCGCCTGTAGAGTTGAGCTCAGCCATTGCAGCATTGCCGTCAACGTCTGTAAGGAACTGACGGATACCGCCGAGAAGCTTTCCGTACTTGGGACCTACAGTCTTGAGCTGAGGCTTGAAGCTGTAGGAGGAGATAGCGGAAACGTCTGCGGTAAACGTAGCCTTCTTAACGTTAAGCTCTTCCTCAACGATCTCGCGGTAGTAATCGCTGACAGCGCGCTCGGTCTTAATGCAGATCTCGGAGAGGGGCTGACGGTTCTTGATGTTTGCACCGTTACGAGCGGCACGGCCGAGGGTAACTGCGGAAAGGATAAACTCCATATCGTCCTCAAGAGCTGTGTCGATCATAGACTCGTCTACCTCAGGGTAGTCACAGAAGTGAACGGAGATGGGAGCGCTCTCATCTACAGTGCAAACGAGGTTGCGGTAGATATCCTCTGCCATGAAGGGAATCATGGGAGCAGCGGCTTTGGCTGTTGTTACGAGAACGTGCCAAAGAGTCATATAAGCGGCGATCTTATCCTCTGTCATCTCAGTACCCCAGAATCTCTCACGGCTACGGCGAACGTACCAGTTGGAAAGCTCGTCAACGAAGGAGGAGAGGCACTTTGCAGCTTCGGGGATTCTGTAATTGCCGAGGTTCTGGTCAACGCCCTTAACCATAGTGTTAAGTCTGGAAAGGATGAACTTATCCATTACGTTGAGGTTGCAATCGGCAAGGGTATACTTGGAAGGATCGAAGTTGTCGATATTTGCGTAGAGCACCCAGAATGCGTACGTATTCTGGAGTGTACCCATGAACTTTCTCTGACCCTCGGTAACTGCTCTGTCGGAGAAGCGGGAGGGGAGCCAGGGAGCGGAGTTTGTATAGAAGTACCAGCGGATAGCGTCGGCACCGTGGGTTGCAAGTGCGTTGAAGGGGTCAACTGCGTTACCCTTAGACTTGGACATCTTCTGTCCGTCCTCGTCCTGAACGAGACCGAGAACGATTACGTTACGGAAGGGAGCCTTGTCAAAGAGAAGAGTGGAGATAGCAAGGAGAGAGTAGAACCAGCCGCGTGTCTGGTCAACAGCCTCGGAGATGAAGTCTGCAGGGAACTGCGCTTCGAACTTATCCTGATTTTCAAAGGGATAGTGATGCTGAGCGAAGGGCATTGCACCGGAGTCAAACCAGCAGTCGATAACTTCACTGACTCTCTTCATCTCGCCGCCGCACTCGGGACACTTGATAGTAACCTCGTCAATGAAGGGGCGGTGAAGCTCGATCTCCTCGGGGCAGTTATCGGACATCTGCTTCAGCTCCTCGATAGAGCCGATAGCGTGACGGTGGCCGCAGGAGCACTCCCAGATATTGAGAGGTGTACCCCAGTAACGGTTACGGCTGATACCCCAGTCCTGAACGTTCTCAAGCCAGTCGCCAAATCTACCCTTACCGATAGACTCGGGGATCCAGTTGATAGTATTGTTGTTTGCAATGAGGCGGTCCTTAACGGCTGTCATCTTGATGAACCAGGACTCGCGTGCGTAGTAGATAAGGGGAGTGTCGCATCTCCAGCAGTGAGGATAGGAATGCTCGAAATTGGGAGCGGAGAAGAGAAGACCCTTTTCGTCAAGTGCGCGGAGAACCAGCTTGTCGCAGTCCTTAACGAATACGCCGGGCCAGTCGGTCTCGGCTGTCATTTCGCCCTTGCCGTTTACGAGCTGAACGAAGGGAAGGCCGTACTTCTTGCCGACCTTGTTGTCGTCCTCACCGAATGCGGGAGCGATGTGAACGATACCGGTACCGTCACCCATGGTAACGTAGGAGTCGCAGGTAACGTACCAGCACTTCTCACGGGGAGAAACGAACTTGAAGAGAGGCTCGTATTCGCGGTATTCGAGATCCTGACCCTTCATAGTCTCAAGAACCTCGTACTGACCCTCGCCGAGAACCGTGTCGGCAAGAGCAGCTGCAAGGTAGTAAGTATATTCGCCTGCCTGAACCTTTACGTAGTCGTCGGCAGGGTTTACGCAGAGAGCTACGTTAGAGGGGAGAGTCCAGGGAGTTGTTGTCCATGCAAGGAAGTATGCGTCTTCCTGTGCAACCTTAAAGCGGGCGATAGCGCTGCGCTCCTTTACGTCCTTATAGCCCTGAGCAACCTCGTGAGAGGAAAGGGGAGTTCCGCAACGGGGGCAGTAGGGAACGATCTTGTGGCCCTTGTAGAGAAGGCCCTTGTCCCAGATCTGCTTGAGGGCCCACCACTCGGACTCGATGTAGGAGTCGTGGTAGGTAACGTAAGGATCGTTCATATCAGCCCAGAAGCCAACGGTGTCGGAGAAGGACTCCCACATACCCTTGTACTTCCAAACGCTTTCCTTACATTTAGCGATAAAGGGAGCGATGCCGTACTCCTCGATCTGCTCCTTGCCGTCGATGCCGAGAAGCTTCTCGACCTCAAGCTCAACGGGGAGACCGTGAGTATCCCAGCCTGCTTTTCTGGGAACGTAAGCGCCCTTCATAGCGTGGTAACGGGGGATCATATCCTTGATAACACGTGTAAGAACGTGGCCGATATGAGGCTTACCGTTAGCGGTGGGAGGGCCGTCGTAGAAAGTGTAGGTATTGTCCTTTGATCTCTGATTAAGGCTCTTTTCGAAGATCCCGTTTTCCTTCCAGAACTCGAGAGTAGCCTTCTCACGGGAAACAAAGTTTAAGTCGGTAGGAACTTTGTTAAACATTGTAATTTCCTCTTTTCGTGAATTTATGGTGAAAATTTTAAAAAAGCAATAAAAAAATCCCCCGTCGCAAGACAAAGGGAACCTTTGAAACCACCTGCATACAGTCATATGCGCCTACGGTAACGGGCAGGCACCGGCACGGACTACTGAATTCGCCCTGCAGCTCGGGAGTGATATTCACAAAAGGGGCTCGCATCGGACTCACACCGTCTCCGACTCGCTTAGGCTTACCGTCTATTGCTACTGTCTCCGTCACAGCCTTTAACAAATGGATTATACCACCAAGATTTTGGTTTGTCAAGGACAATATTATATATATTAATGAAAAATAAAGACTTTAAATATGATGCATCGGGCGTTTTTTGGTCTACTTGACTTTCCCCGTCGTGATGTTATATAATTATTTCAACCTTAACCTTCAAGGAAGCAATATGAAAACAACACTTTCTTTTTTGAAAAAATACAAAAAAGAGGTTGTACTCGGTCCCCTTTTCAAGCTGATCGAGGCAACCTTTGAGTTGTTCGTGCCTCTCGTTGTCGCGAGCATTATTGACAGGGGCATCGGCGGTGGAGACAAGGGGCTCGTGGTACGGAGCAGCCTTCTTATGGTGCTTCTCGGTGTTCTCGGCCTTGTTTTTGCCGTAACTGCCCAGTATTTCTGCGCAAAGGCGGCCGTTGGATTCGGCACGGACGTTAGAAAAAGCCTGTTTGCAAAGATCCAGTCCCTTTCCTACAGCAGCATCGACTCCCAGGGAACAGGCAAGCTCATTACCCGTATGACCTCTGATGTCAACTCTATGCAGAACGGCGTAAATCTCGTGCTTCGCCTTGTACTGCGCTCACCGTTTATCGTTATAGGTGCCGCCGTCATGGCATTTACAGTTGACCCTGAAAGCGCTTTTTGGTTTGTTATCGTCATTCCCGTTCTTTCCCTCGTCGTTCTCGGAATAACCCTTATTACCGTTCCCCTTCACAAAAAGGTACAGAAAAAGCTTGAGGACGTTTTCGGCCTCTGCGAGGAGAATGCAGGCGGTGCCAGAGTTATCAGGGCGTTCTGTGCCGAGGAAACGGAAACTGAAAGATTCATCAGCGAAAACCGCGTGCTCTATTCTCTCCAGAAGGCGGCAGGCAGGTTTTCCGCCCTTCTCAATCCCGTTACATACGTTATCATCAACGCTGCCACAATTGCCCTTTTATGGACGGGTGCCGTCAGAGTCGATACGGGCGCTGTCAAGGTGGGCGCGGTGGTTGCGCTTTTCAACTATATGTCACAGATCCTCGTTGAGCTTCTGAAATTTGCAAACGTTATCGTAAGCGTGATCAAAGCCAAGGCCTCCTGCGACCGTGTTGAAGCGGTTCTGCTCTATGAGGAGGAAAAGACTCCCGAGGGCTGCGAAAAGAGATTTGACGGCAAGGTGACCTTCGAAAACGTTACCTTCAGCTATTCAAAGAACGCAGAGCCTTCCCTTGAGGGTATATCATTTACCGTGCATCGTGGAGAGACTGTGGGTATCATCGGCGGCACGGGAAGCGGAAAGACCACTCTCATAAACCTTATCGGAGGCTTTTATCCTCCCACCGAGGGTACTGTTGCCGTTGACGGAAGGGACGTTCTTTTGTGGGATCGCGAGGAGCTTCTTTCAAGGATCGCCGTAGTACCTCAGAAGGCAGTTCTTTTCAAGGGAACTGTCCGCGACAATCTTCTCTGGGGTAAAAAAGCCACCGATGAAGAGCTTTGGGAGGCCCTCAGATGCGCTCAGGCTGACGGCTTTATAGCAGAAAAGGAAGGACTTGACACCCCCGTTGAGCAGAACGGACGGAATTTCTCCGGCGGTCAGCGCCAGAGGCTTACCGTTGCCCGTGCCCTCGTAAGGCAGGGTGAGATCCTTATTCTCGACGATTCATCGTCAGCGCTGGATTTTGCAACGGATGCGGCTATGCGTAAGGCTATAAAATCACTTCCGAATGAGCCTACCGTGTTTATCGTATCTCAGCGCACGTCCTCCATTATGCACGCCGACAGGATAGTGGTTCTTGACGACGGACGCGCCGTCGGTATAGGACGGCACGACGAGCTGCTTTCATCCTGCCCCGTATATCGCGAGATATATGAATCACAGTTCAAGAGCGGGGGTGAAAGATAATGAAAAATCCGGGAACCCTTAAAAGAATCCTGACCTATCTCGGCAGGCGAAAATTCCTTATAGCCCTTTCCATTGTTTTTGCAGGAATATCCGTTGCTCTGACTCTTTATCTGCCAAAGGTTTTCGGTGACGTTATCGATACGATGACGGGCAAAGGAAGGGTTGATTTCAAAGAGCTTTTCTCCCTCTTTATCCTTGCGGGCGCGGTGATCGGAGCAACTGCTCTGACAAACTGGCTCATGAGCGTTATCAATAACAGAATAACCTTCGGCGTTGCGAGAGATATCCGCAACACAGCCTCCGCAAAGCTTCACCGTCTGCCCCTGTCCTATCTTGACAGCCATCCTGCGGGTGATACGGTGAGCCGTATCATTGCCGATGTTGATCAGTTTACCGACGGTCTTCTGATGAGCTTTACTCAGCTGTTCACGGGAGTTATCACGATCCTCGGAACAGTAGGATTTATGATCGCCATTGACTGGAGGATCGCCGCCATCGTTATCGTTCTCACCCCTCTGTCCCTTCTTCTTGCCAGATTTATCGCAAGCCGCACACACTCAATGTTCAAAACTCAGGCAAAGGTCCGCGGCGAGCAGACGGCGTTTATCGAGGAGATGACTGAAAACCAGAAGATCGTCCGCGCCTTCGGCATGGAAGAGGAATGCATGGAGCGATTTACAGAGATGAACGACAGGCTCGGCAAAGCTGCTCTGAAGGCAACGTTTTTCTCTTCACTTGTTAATCCTACCACAAGAATTATTTATAATATCATCTACGCCGTCGTTGCACTTACGGGTGCACTGACCGTCATAGGCCCGAGCAGCCTGTCGCTTACCGTAGGCGGACTTTCCTGCCTTCTTGCCTATGCAACTCAGTATGCAAAGCCATTTAATGAAATTTCCGGAGTTATTGCGGAGCTTCAGAGTGCTTTTGCCTGCGCCGAAAGAGTTTTCGAGCTTATCGACGAAAAGGAAGAGGCTCCCGACGGAGACCGGGAGCTTGGCGACTGCAACGGCAGAGTGGATTTTGAAAGCGTATTTTTCTCATATTCTCCCGAAAAGAAGCTTATCGAGGACCTGAGTATTTCCGTAAAGCCCGGTATGAGAGTTGCCATCGTTGGGCCCACCGGCTGCGGAAAAACCACTCTCATCAATCTTCTTATGCGCTTTTACGACGCGGATTCTGGATGTGTAAGGGTTGACGGAAAAGAGCTTCCCACTCTCAAGAGAAGGAGCCTTCGAAAGAATTACGGAATGGTCCTTCAGGAGACCGTGATCAGACGCGGCACCGTTTCGGAGAATATTGCAATGGGACGCCCCGATGCTACCCGTGAGGAGATAATGGCGGCAGCGAAGGAGGCCCATGCACACGGCTTTATCAAGCGTCTGCCCAAAGGATACGATACCGTCATCGGCCCCGATACGGGTCTTTCCGGCGGACAGCGTCAGCTTCTGTGTATTGCAAGGATAATGCTGACTCTTCCTCCAATGCTCATTCTCGATGAGGCAACCAGCTCCATCGATACGAGAACGGAAATGAAGATACAGGATGCCTTTGCAAAAATGATGAAGGGACGTACCTCCTTTATCGTTGCCCACCGCCTTTCCACCGTCAGGGATGCGGATCTTATTCTCGTTATGAATAACGGCACCATCATCGAATCCGGCACCCACGATTCCCTTATAGAAGCAGGCGGCTTTTACGCAAAGCTCTATAACAGTCAGTTTGAAAACTGAAAAGCTGAGCCTGTCAAAACTCAATAACAAACGAAAAAATGAGAGCCTCTGATAATTCAGGGGCTCTCATTCGTCTTTATAAAGACCTTTTATTCGCTTTTTTCTATGGCGTAGCGTCTCACGTAGATCCGGCGGGGGAATTCATCGCCGGCTGCGATTCCTTCCTTGGGATCGTCAAATACGAGGGTAAGCTCACCGGGGCGGCTTTCGGTGATATAGTTGTATCCCGAGCAGCTCTGTCCCCACTTTCCGTCGCATTCCTCAAGGATCGCAGCATCTGACCAGGTGAGACCGCCGTCTCCGGAGAACTGGAGGAAGGTATGGATATGTCCCGAGGAGATAACGAGGGTGCCGTCCTGCATTTTGATGATGCGGGGCCAGACTCCCCAATCGTTGACTGTGTAGGGGGCACCCCACGTCTTGCCGTAATCGTAGGAATGGGAAACGTAAAGGGGAGAGTATATCTCGTGGCCTCCCGTTCTCAGTACCGCAACGATATGACCGTCCTCAACCTCTATACAGTCTGTTTCGCAATAGCCCTCGGCGTTAACGTCGGCAATGGGGTAGGTGTTGCAGTCGGCAACGGTGGTGAGAAACTCAAAGGTCTCGCCCTTGTCGTGGGAAACGATGCACCACGTTCTGTAGAGATAGAAATCGTAGGGACCGTGCTCCTTGAGCCAGGGGCAGAGGATTCGGTCCTCTTTGAACTGACCGTACATCATAACGAGGATATCTCCGTTTGACATCTCGATAACGCCGGTCTGGGCACATCCCGCAAAGCGGTTGTTTGAGTCGCCGAATCCCATGGAAAGCTCGGGAATATCAACGGGAGCGAAATGAGTTTCCACGTTGTTTTTCATTATATCGTCAAAGCTTTTTGCGCGGTGCACGGCAAGAATAAAGGGGATCTTTTCCTGATCGGGATTGATGATGGGGCGAAAGGCTACGTTTCCTTCGCCAATGGCAAGATATGAGCCGTCCTTCAGCTGAAAGAAGGGAGCACGGGTGGCTCTGGAAGCACCCTCGTATTTCTCAAAGGTAACGCCGCCGTCCCGGGAATAGAGGGAAAAGGCCTTGTGCTCAGGGGCGATGCCTACAGATACGATTATGCGTCCGTCGGGGGATTTTATGCCGCAGGCGGGGTAGTGGCCGTGGCCGAATTTTTCTTCGGAAAGAAGCTTTGGTGTGTATTTCATAGGGCACCTCTCTTTGTTTACTGGATTTATTATATATAAACATCCTTATTCTTGTCAAGATGGGAACTTGTCAAAATATGTTCAGGTTATGATTTTTGCATATATTATGGCGATTTTTATATTGTATTTTGGCTATTATTATGATAAAATGCCAATATAGGATATGGAGGTTGAGATTATGAATAAAATTTTGAGATCAATACTTATAATTATATCACTGTTTTTGGTGCTGGGTATAGGAGTGCTTTCCTCCTCTGCCGTATCGTCGGATCCTGCCGACAGCTACGTAAAGCAGACGGCTCCCAATGAGGACAGCAGCATCAGTATGTGGTTTGAGCATTCCTTTAAAAAGGTGCTGACAGAGGATAAAACTTCCTCCGGAATGGATACCTATTCCGTTTATATGGCAAAGAACGAGATCGAAAACTGTCAGTTCGTTCTTTACTCCGACGAAACAAAGGCAGGAATGAGCGCTGCCGTTACAAGCTTTACAGACAGCAACGGAAACGTGATCCCCGCAGAGATATACTATCAGATGTACGTTACCGTAGAGGGCGTTCAGCACGACTATATCTACGGACTGACAGACTCCTCACAGGACTATATCCGAGAGGGCGAGGTTCCCGACCCCGTATATCCTCTTTCAAAGATCGGCAAATTCCAGCTGAACGCAGGAAAGAGTCAGGCGTTTTATATCCGCCTGAAAACTGCAACCGATACCCCCTCGGGCTGGTACAGCGCTCAGCTTGATATCAAGAATTCCGCAGGCGAGACCGTTAAGACTGCTACCGTTTACTGCTACGTCTGGGATTTCGAGATAAGTGAAGAAACTGCGCTTCAGACGTCATTTATTCTTTCCAATAATACCACCTATGGCGGCACTTATGCGAAGTTTTACGATTATCTTCTCGAAAACCGCCTTATGGCGGCAGACGTCCCCGGAAAGCTTACGGAGGATAACCCCTATCTCACCAATCCCCGTGTCAGTGCTATCCGTGTTTCCGGATATATAGAGGCGGGAGCGGCCCCCGGCTCTCAGTACGACGACCATCAGGAGCACTATCCCTATTATACCGATATCTATAACCGCCTTGCAGGTAGCGAGATATGGGACACTGTAAAGGATAAGCTTTATTTCTATAATACGGACGAGCCTCTCCCCGGAGAGCTTGCGGCAGGAATCCGCGATACCGTCACCGAGGCTTACAGCTCAAGAGAGGGAATTGATAAATACTGGGGCGGCGAGAATCCTAAGATCATCATCCCCCACGGTGAAAACCATCCCTATCCCTATTATACCTTTACAAACGAGGTAGTACCCCTTTCAAGCTTCTCTCCCTCGGTCCTCACAGATGCGGAGTCTGCGATGTTTGAGGACAATCTCTGTACCGTATGGTGTCCCCGTATGTACGGCTTCACGCCTATGTCGGAGATCGCAAACACAGACTTTAAGTGCCGCGAAACAGACGTTATCAGAACGAACTCAGGCCCCTATTCCGGTAATATTTCCAAATGGGGAAATGATTACTATATATGGGAAAACATCTTCGGCGAGTTCTCAGACAGAGTTAAGTCTGAGATGGTTACAGACCGCGAAAATATTGAGCTTTGGGCATATTCCGCAGGCTACAACAAGAACTATACCTATACAAACCACCTTATCGAAAACACGGGTCTTCAGACAAAAATGATGTTCTGGCAGCTCTATCAGGAGGACTGCACCGGTTATCTCTACTATGCAACAAACAACTGGACGGAGCAGGACGGCAACGTTCAGACCGTGTACTACGATACTACTCAGACGGGCGCCTTCACCATGTTTGAGTGGAGAACGAACAGATGGCATCTTGCTTCAACAGATAAATATATCTACGGAAACGGCGTTCTCTTCTACGGCGGATCCCAGGCAAAGGGCATTCGCGGCGCCTCCTACGTTGGTTCTATCCGCGTTGAGATGATGCGAGACGGCGTTGAGGAATATCAGATGCTCACAATGATCGAGGACTATCTCGGAGAGAAGGCGGCAAAGGATATTGTCGGCCGCGTTTCCAACAACGTTGTTGATTATCTCTCCCTCCCCAAGTACTCAACTGCGGGCTGGGACTCCTCTATGGATGAATACGATATTATGGCGTCCGTTCGCCGCGATATGGGTAACACCCTTGAGGCGGCAGTCCGTGACGGTCAGTGCGAGCACAGCTGGGACGAGGGCGTGGTAACGAAGGAGCCCACCTGCCTTGCTATCGGCTATACCACCTACACCTGTACCGAATGCAAAGCTCAGCGGGACGAGTATATCGCAGCGCTCCATAACGAGGGCTCTTGTTTCAAAGTAACAAGTCCTTCCACTGCAACCTGCACAGAGGACGGCAAGGTTACAATGGAGTGTACAGTTTGCGGATTTGTTAAGGAAAGAACGGTAACGGCATTCCATAACGATCCCGATTATTATACCTACAAGTCAAGCGGAGGAAAGGCTCACTCCGTTATCTGCACCGTATGTAACGAAAGCATCGGCAGCGATGAGCACTCTGTATTCGTTGTAGATACTGCACCCACCTGCACTGAGGACGGTGCTGTCGGAACTGAGTGCAAGTTCTGCGACTACGGCGAAACCACAGTTATCGAGGCTCCCGGACACAGCTTTGCAGACGGAAGCTGTACGGTATGCGGCGAGGCAGACCCCGACTGGTCTGACACTCCCGACTACACCCCCGGCGACGTAAACGGCGACGGCGAGGTCAATGCAATGGATATGAACGTTGCAAAGAGGATCATTGCAGGAACCGTA
The DNA here is from genome assembly GCA_015063955.1 of Oscillospiraceae bacterium. Lineage (GTDB taxonomy): Bacteria > Bacillota > Clostridia > Oscillospirales > CAG-272 > Avispirillum. The sequence continues at coordinate 18,013 of SVTD01000043.1, forward strand.
ACACCCACAGCGGAGCAGGTTCTCGCAGGAGACCTCAGCGGCGACGGAGTGTTCAACGGAGTAGACTCCAACTACCTTGCAAGACTTATTTCCGGTACAAACTAAAATAAAAAGTGAAGATGGGAATCCGCCACCGGCGGATTCCTTTTTTATTAAAGCCCGGGTTTATCGGGGAGGGTGACGGGAGGACGCAGGGGACGCAAAGGACTTTAGTGCGAAAAAAAGAAAGCAATAATTGTAGCGTCAGCTATTTCGCACCAGCTTCGCCGAAAGGCGAAGCCAAAGATATCAAAAGCTTGTCCTCTGCACTCTCAAAAAACTTTGAAAAGGGATGGGTATAAATTCGGGTTTATCGGTGGGACGATATTGGTGTATTGTAGACCAACTATGAAAAGTCAAGCCGAAAAAAGGTCGATAAAAGAAGTGTTGGATTTGGTTAAAGAGAAGATAACGCGAACGAGTTTTT